>JAFKLU010000254.1 GCA_017304105.1 Sphingomonadales bacterium | reverse complement strand
CCTATCGGGCGCGGCAGGTGGAACGCGCCGATTTCCATCGCTTCGACTGGATTTTCGCCCTCGATGCGGACAATCTCGCAACGCTGCGGCTGCTTGCTCCGGACGGCGGACGCGCTCGGCTTTCCTTGCTGCTCGACATGGTGCCGGGCCGGGAAGGGGAGGCGGTCGTGGACCCCTATTTCGGCGACGAGGCAGGGTTCGACCTGAGCTGGGCGGATGTGAGCGCGGCTGCGGATGCGCTCGTCGCGCGGCTTCTGGGCGCGGACCCAAGAGATCGAGATGTGAGATAAATCCGCGCTGCTTGTGAGCTTGCGCGCGATTCGTTCGAATCGAATTGTTTAATCTCACAACGAAAGCTAGATTGCCCCCAGTCGGCGCGAGAACCGACAGGACGTGACGAGGGAGAGAGGATAGATGGCGAGCTTCGGCGCCGGGATAGGTGCGCGGATCGCGCGTGGATTGTGCCTGCTGCTGGTCCTGGCGCTGGGCGCGTCGCGGGTATCGGCGCAGAATGATGGGCCGCTCATCACCAGCTATGGCTATGCCGCATTCGGCAAGCTCAAATATCCGGCGGGCTTCAGGCATTTCGACTATGTGAACCCCAATGCGCCCAAGGGCGGCACCTATCGCTATGCCAATACCGGCAGCTACGACAGCCTGAACCTTATCAACCTGTTGGGCACTCCGCCGCTCGGCATGGTGATGATCTACGACACGCTGCTGCGCCGCTCCAGCGACGAGCCGGCCGGGCGCTACGCGCTTGTGGCGCAGTCGATCACCTATCCCAGGAATCTGGCGTGGATGGACTTCCATCTCGATCCGCGGGCGCGCTGGCATGACGGCAAGCCGATCACGCCGGAGGACGTGATCTTCACGATCGACGCCACCAAGGGTCTGGTGACGCCCGGCATGAAGCGCGTGCAGACCGCCGTCGCCCGCACCGAGAAGCGCGGGCCGCGCACGGTGCGCGTCTATTTCACCGCAAAGAACAGCCCCACGCTGCCGGTGACGGTGATGGATATGTGGCTGCTGCCCAAGCATTATTACCAGAAGCACAATCTCTATGCCGCCTCGCTCGAACGGCCGCTCGGCAGCGGGCCGTACAAGGTCGGCAAGTTCAGCGCGGGGCGCTGGCTGGAGTTTGAGCGGGTCCGGGATTACTGGGCGCGGGACCTGCCGGTGAACAAGGGGCGGCAGAATTTCGACATCATCCGCCACGATTATTATCGCGACGGGACGATCGCCAATGAGGCGTTCCTCGCCGGCAACAGCGACTTGAAGTTCGAGACCAGCGCCGCGCGCTGGGACACCGAGGCGGGCCTCCCGGCCTTCCGTTCGGGCCAGCTCAGGCGCGAGAACATCCCGTATAGCAATGCGGCCTTCTACGTCGGCATCGTGATGAACACGCGCCGCTCGTTCCTCTCGGACCGCGAGGTGCGTCGCGCGCTCATGCTGGCCTATGATTTCGAGTGGTCGCGCCGCGTGCTGCTGAAGGGCCATCATGGCCGGCTGCCGAATTTCTTCAGCAACAGCGAGTTCGCCTCCAGCGGGCTGCCCACCGGCCGCGAGCTGGCGCTGCTCAACACGGTGCGCGACAAGGTGCCGCCGGAGCTGTTCACCCGGCCCTCCAGCCTGCCTGTCGCGGGCAATTGGGCCAATCGCCGCGCGAACCTCATCAAGGGGGCGCAGATCCTGCGCGCGGCGGGCTATCGCATGGCGGGCGGGCGGCTGCTCGATCGGCAGGGCAAGCCGGTGACGCTCCAGCTCATCACCTATTCGCCGCTCATCGACCGGCAGGTCTCCCTGTTCATCGAGAATGCGAAGGCGCTCGGCATCGCGGTGAACTACCGCTCCTACGATACCGCGCAGTTCCGCATGAAGCTGCGCAACTATGACTATGACCTGCTGGTCAACATCCCGATGTTTCCCGGCTATGAGACGCCGAGCTACGGCATGACGCTGATGTGGGGCTCCAAGGCCGCCGACATGCCGCAGCAGCTGAACTATCCCGGCGTGCGCAACCCGGCCGCGGACGCGATGCTGAGCGCGATGCTCACCGCCCCCGACCGCGAGACGACCGTGGCGGCGATGCGGGCGCTCGATCGCATCCTGCTGTGGAATTATTACGCCATTCCGATGCATCACAATTACCCGGCACCGATCGGGCAGATGCCGATCACTTACTGGGACCGCTTCGGCAAGCCGGCGAAACAACCCATCTACAACTTCCCATTCTCAACGCTCGACACCTGGTGGATCGACCCCGCCAAGGATGCGAGGATCTCGCGGGGACGGTATCAATGACAGCGCTCTGGTCCTATATCGCGCGGCGCCTGCTGCTCATGGTGCCGACCCTGATCGGCATCGTGACGGTGAGCTTCATCATCATCCAGTTCGTGCCCGGCGGGCCGATCGACCAGATCCAGGCGCGCTTCGCGGGGCAGGCGATGGACGCGACCGCCACCATCGGCGGCAGCACGGAGGTGAGCGGCGGCACAGGCGGCCTTACCCCGAGCGGGGAGCTGGACCCGGAAATGGTGAAGGAGCTGGAGAAGCTCTACGGCTTCGACAAGCCGGTGCACGAGCGCTACTTCAAGATGCTCGGTGATTTCGCCCGGTTCGAGTTCGGCAAGAGCTATTTCAAGGACCAGCCGGTCGTCGATCTCATCATCGAGAAGCTGCCCGTCTCCATTTCGCTGGGCCTGTGGACCACCGCCATCACCTATCTGGTGGCGCTCCCGCTGGGCGTGCGCAAGGCGGTGAAGGCCGGCACGCCATTCGACGCCTGGTCGAGCTTCTTCGTCACGATCGGCTATGCCATCCCCGGCTTCCTGTTCGCGGTGCTGCTCGTCGTGCTGTTCGCGGGCGGCAATTTCTGGAGCATCTTCCCGGCGCGAGGATTGGTATCGGAAAACTGGGAGGAGCTCTCGACGCTCCAGAAGATCGGCGATTATTTGTGGCACATCACGCTGCCGGTGATCGCCATGGTGATCGGCGCCTTCGCCAATCTGACCATGCTCACCAAGAACTCGATCCTCGACGAGGTGAACAAGCAATATGTGACCACCGCTCGCGCGAAGGGCCTCACCGAGCGCGGCGTGCTCTACGGCCATGTGTTCCGCAACGCGATGCTGATCGTGATCGCGGGCTTTCCGGCTGCCTTCGTCAGCGTGCTGTTCACCAGCTCGCTGCTCATCGAGGTGATCTTCTCGCTCGACGGGCTGGGGCTGCTCGGCTTCGAGGCGACGATCAACCGCGACTTCCCGGTGATGCTCGGTTCGCTGTTCATCTTCTCGCTGCTGGGGCTGCTCACCAACCTGCTCGGCGACATCACCTATGTGCTGGTCGATCCGCGCATCGACTTCGAAAGGCGGGACGTTTGATGAACGCCGAAACGCCTGTCGCGCCGGCCGCCGCCCTGCGGCCGAAGCGCTGGATGAGCCCGCTCACCCGCCGCCGCTGGGCGAACTTCAAAAACCACAAACGCGGCTATTACAGCCTGTGGATCTTCCTGACGCTCTATGTCGTCAGCCTGTTCGCCGAGGTGCTCGCCAACGACAAGCCGATCCTGATGACCTATCGCGGATCGATCTACGCGCCTGTGTTCAGGGACTATCCCGAGACCAGCTTCGGCGGCGTGCTGGAGACCGAGGCGAACTATCAGGACCCGGCGGTGCGGGCGCTGATCGCCAAGGGCGGCGGCTGGTCCATCTGGCCGGTCATCCCCTATAGCTACGAGACGATTGACTACGGCATAGCCGAGCCCGCGCCAGCCGCGCCGGGCGCGCGCCACTGGCTCGGCACGGACGATCAGGCGCGCGACGTGCTCGCCCGGCTCATTTACGGCTTCCGCCTCTCGGTCACCTTCGGCCTGCTGCTCACCCTCTGCTCGACGGTGATCGGCATCACCGCCGGCGCCATTCAGGGCTATTTCGGCGGATGGACGGACCTGCTGTTCCAGCGCGGCATCGAGATCCTGCAGAGCCTGCCGATGCTCTATCTGCTCATCATCATGTCGAGCTTCCTCCAGCCGGGCTTCTTCACGCTGCTGGGCGTACTGCTGCTGGTCTCCTGGATGACGCTCGTCCATGTCGTGCGCGCCGAGTTCCTGCGGGCGAGGAACCTCGATTATGTCCGCGCCGCCCGCGCGCTGGGGCTGGGCAACCGCACCATCATGTTCCGGCACATATTGCCCAATGCGATGGTCGCGACGATCACCTTCCTGCCCTTCATCCTGAGTTCGTCGATCACGATCCTGACCGCGCTCGACTTTCTGGGCTTCGGCATGCCGCGCGGCTCGCCGTCGATCGGCGAGCTGCTCAATCAGGCCAAGAACAATCTCTATGCGCCGTGGCTCGGCATTGCCGGCTTCGCGGTGATGGCGACCATGCTCTCGCTGCTCATCTTCATCGGTGAAGCGGCGCGCGATGCCTTCGATCCGAGGAAATCGACATGACCGAGACGCTGCTTTCCTCCCTGCTGACGGTCGAGGAGCTGTGCTGCTCGTTCCGCTCGGAAGGGCGCATTGTCGAGGCGGTGAAGGGTGTCTCCTTCACGCTCGGCAAGGGCGAGACCTTGGCGCTGGTCGGCGAATCCGGCTCGGGCAAGTCGACCGTCGCCATGTCGGTGCTGCAATTGCTGCCCTATCCGATCGCCTTCCATCCCTCCGGCTCGATCCGACTGGGCGGGCAGGAGATCGTCGGCGCATCGGCGCGGACGATGCAGACCATAAGAGGCAATCGCGTCGCGCTCATCCCGCAGGAGCCGCTGACCGCGCTTAATCCGCTGCACACGATCGACCGGCAGATCATCGAGGCGATGAAGCTGCACGATCCCGCGATCACGCAGGCGGAGGCGGTGGCAAAGACGATCGAGCTGCTGAAGCTTGTCGGCCTGCGCGATGCGGAGAAGCGCCTCAAATCCTACCCGCATCAGCTCTCGGGCGGTCAGCGTCAGCGGATCATGATCGCCATGGCGCTGGCCAACGAGCCGGACCTGCTCATCGCCGACGAGCCGACCACAGCGCTCGACGTGACGGTGCAGGCGCAGGTGCTCGATCTGCTGAAGGACCTCCAGCAGCGGCTCGGCATGGCGATGCTGCTCATCACGCATGACCTCGGCGTCGTGCGCAAGATGGCCGAGCGGGTCTGCGTGATGACCGGCGGCAAGATCGTCGAGGCGGGCGAGACCGCGCGGATCTTCGACGATCCGCAGCATAGCTATACGAAGAAACTACTCGACGCGACGCCCCGCGGCGATCCGCTGCGCATCGAGGGGGAGCCGGCGCCGCTGGTGCGGACCGAGGATCTCAAGGTGCATTTCCCGATCAAGGGCTGGTTCGGCCGCCCGCGCGGGCATGTGAAGGCGGTGGACGGCGTGACGCTCTCCATCCCGCGCGGGCACACGCTGGGCGTGGTCGGGGAATCCGGCTCGGGCAAGTCGACGCTGGGGCTCGCTCTGCTGCGCATCAGCCGCAGTGAGGGGCCGATCATCTTCGATGGCGAGAACCTTCACGAGCGCAACTGGAAACAGATGCGCCCGCTGCGCAAGCGCATGCAGATCGTCTTTCAGGACCCGTTCGCCTCGCTGAGCCCCAAGATGACGGTCGGCCAGATCATCGGCGAGGGGTTGCCGATCCACCGGCCCGACCTCACGCCCGACGAGCGCTACGAGGCGGTTGGCCGCATTATCCAGGAAGTCGGCCTGCCACTCGACGTGCTGGACCGCTATCCGCACGAATTCTCCGGCGGCCAGCGCCAGCGCATCGCCATCGCCCGCGCCATCATCCTGCGCCCGGACCTCGTCATCCTCGACGAGCCGACCTCGGCGCTCGACATGTCCGTGCAGGCGCAGATCGTCGACCTGCTGCGCGCGCTGCAGGCGAGCCATGGCCTCACCTATTTGTTCATCAGCCATGACCTGAAGGTGGTGAAGGCGCTCGCTCACGAAGTGGTGGTGATGAAGGACGGCCGCATCGTCGAACAGGGCACGTCCCATCAAATTTTCACCGATCCGCGGACGGACTATACGCGCGACCTGATCGCGGCGGCGCTGGAGCTGCGGGCGCGGCGGGCGGCTTAGCGGCTGTCCCGATCGGATTGAAGCAAGCCCCTCCCGCTCGTGTCGAGCGAAGTCGAGACATGTGAAGAGGGTCGCCATGTCGCGGAGATTGCGGCTAAGCTGGCGGCATAGAGAGGAACGCCATGTCGCTCCTCCGAGTCGAGGAGAGAGAGGCAATGGCGAAGATTCTGG
>JAFKLU010000253.1 GCA_017304105.1 Sphingomonadales bacterium | reverse complement strand
CGACGCCGAGCGTCGTCCCCGCGATCGGGCGCGCGCCGGGCCAATGCGCCAGCACCGCCTCGCGCGACGACCGGAGCGGATTCACGCGCACATGCAGCGGCGCCCGCTCCAGCAGCGCGGCCTGTTCCGGCAGGTCCACCAGCTCGGCCAGTTCCGGCGCGATCCAGCGCGGCAATAGCGCGCGTTCTGGCGTCGCTTCCTCGTCCCCGATCGGCGCTGGCCCATGCGGCGAGCCGTCAAACAGGCCCGCAAGCTCGGTATCCTCGCGCGCGAGGCCGATCATCGCCGCGCGCCCGCTTGGCGGCACGTCGCCATAAGCGCGAATGGCGCGATAGACATGCTCCCGCACCGCGCGCCGGTCCTTGGAGCCCGCATAGCGGCGCTCCCGAAAATAGCGGGCGATCAATGTGTCGGCCGCCGGCCCATCCTCGCGCGCGGCGGCAAGGATGAGGTCGAGCAGGTCGATGGCAGCCTGCACACGCGCTGCGGGGGTCATCTCGAACGCTCCTCCCCTGAAGAGGAGGCGCGCTGCTTACCGCGTCGGATAATTGGGAGCCTCACGCGTGATCGTGACGTCATGCACATGGCTCTCGGACAGGCCGGCATTGGTGATCTGGACGAAACGCGCGCGCTCCTTGAGGTCCTTCAGCGTGCGGCTGCCGGTATAGCCCATGGCCGCTTTCACGCCGCCGACGAGCTGGTGGATCACGTCCCGCGCCGGCCCCTTATAGGCGACCTGGCCCTCAATACCCTCGGGCACCAGCTTCATCTGGTCCTTGATGTCTGCCTGGAAATAGCGGTCCGCGCTGCCGCGCGCCATCGCGCTCACGCTGCCCATGCCGCGATAGCTCTTGTAGGAGCGGCCCTGATACAGGAAAGTCTCGCCCGGCGCTTCCTCCGTGCCCGCCAGCAGCGATCCGATCATCACCGCCGCGCCGCCGGCCGCGAGCGCCTTGGCAACGTCGCCCGAGGTGCGGATGCCGCCATCGGCGATCACCGGCACATCGCTCTTCGCCGCTTCCTCGGCCGCATCCATGATCGCGGTGAGCTGCGGCACGCCGACGCCGGCCACGACGCGCGTGGTGCAGATCGAGCCCGGCCCGATGCCGACTTTCACGCCGTCCGCACCCGCATCGATCAGCGCCCGGGTCGCCTCCGCCGTCGCGACATTGCCCGCCACGATCTGCACTGCGTTGGAAAGCTTGCGGATGCGCTCCACCGTCTCGGAAACGCTCTTGCTGTGGCCATGCGCGGTATCGACCACGATGAGATCGCATTCCGCGTCGATCAGCGCCTCGGTGCGCTCCAGCCCCTTCTCGCCCACCGTCGTCGCGGCGGCAACGCGCAGCCGCCCGCCGGCATCCTTGGTCGCCTGCGGATAGGTGACGGCCTTCTCGATGTCCTTCACGGTGATGAGGCCGACGCAGCGGAAGGCGTCGTCCACGACGAGCAGCTTCTCGATGCGGCGCTGGTGGAGCAGGCGGCGGGCCTCCTCCTGCGCGACGCCGGTGCGCACCGTCGCCAGATTCTCGTGGGTCATCAGCTCGCGCACGGGCTGGTTCGGATTTTCGGCAAAGCGCACGTCGCGATTGGTGAGGATGCCGACCAGCTTGCCGGATGCCTCCACGATCGGAATGCCGCTGATCCTGTGGCGCGCCATCAGCGCCTGCGCATCGCTCAGCGGCTGATCGGGCAGCATGGTGATCGGATTGACGACCATGCCGCTCTCGAAGCGCTTCACCGCGCGCACCGCCGCGCACTGCTCTTCCACCGAGAGATTCCGGTGCAGCACGCCGATGCCGCCAAGCTGCGCCATCACGATCGCCATGTCCGCCTCGGTCACAGTGTCCATCGCGGAGGAGAGGATCGGAATGTTCAGGCTGATGTCGCGGCTGATCCGTGTGGAGACATCCGCCTGGCTCGGCAGCACGTCAGACTCGCCCGGCTGCAGGAGCACGTCGTCAAATGTTAGGCCAAGCCGAATGTCCATGAGCGCCACTTTCTCTCTACTCCCGAGTCCCGCCGGGGAATCAGTGGCGGCCCATGTAACCATTTCGGGTGGACACGGCTAGGGGGTGAGAGGCCGTTGGCGCAAACCGTTTGCTGCGCAGGTGCGCACGGGTGCCGGGATCGCGGATAACCGAGCCTGAAGCGCCCCTGCCTCAGCCCCCTTTCAGCGCCTCCGCCACCAGCGGCGCCACGCTGCCGGCCACCTTCGCGACGCCCTGCGCATTGGGATGAATGCCATCCGCCAGCATGAGCTGGCGCTGGCCGATCACCCCATCGAGGAAGAAAGCGTAGAGCGGCACGTCATATTTGCGCGCCAGATCGGGATAGATGGGATTGAACGCATCCGCATAATCCCTGCCCATATTGGGCGCGGCGACCATGCCGGTCAGCATCGCGGGGATGCCGCGCGCCTTCAGTTCGGCGAGGATCTTGTCGAGATTGGCGCGCGTCTCCTCCGGCGCGAGGCCGCGCAGCATGTCGTTGCCGCCAAGCCCCACGATCACCAGATCCGGCTTGCGCGGCTGCCCATCCAGCGTGAAGGCGAGCCGCGCCAGCCCGGCAGCGCTCGTATCGCCCGAAACCCCGGCATTGACCACCTGCGCCTTGAGCCCCCGTGTGGCCAGCGCGCGTTCCAGCGCGGAGGGGAAGCCCTCGCTGGCGCCCAGATTGTAGCCCGCATAGAGGCTATCCCCAAAGGCCACGACAAGCTTGCTGTCCGCTTGCGGCGTGCGCGCATCCGTCGATGCGTTGGAAAGGTCCAGCGCCTGCGTCGCCTGATTCTGCGCTGCCGGCTCGGGCGAACAGCCAAGCATCAGTTGGACAAGCAGGAAACAGGCTCCATATTGGGAGAGTCGGCTGGCCAAGGAGTGCCCTTTCTTCATGCATGCGACCATTGGTCAGAACGATATTGCGATCCGCGCGCGCAATGTCACCCTCTCGCTCGGCGCGGTGGACATCCTCAAGGGCATCGATCTTGATGTGGCACAGGGCGAAAGCCTCGCCATTCTCGGCGCGTCGGGCTCCGGCAAGTCATCATTGATGGCGGTGCTCTCCGGCCTTGAGCGCGCGAGCGGCGGCAGCGTCAGCATTGCCGGGGCCGATTATCGCGCGCTCGACGAGGATGCGCTGGCGCGTGCCCGGCGGGGCCGCGTCGGCATCGTGCTGCAATCCTTCCATCTGCTCCCGACCATGACCGCGCTGGAAAATGTCGCCGTGCCGCTGGAACTGGCCGGGCAGAGCGACGCCTTCGCCCGCGCCGCGCGCGAGCTGCAGGCCGTGGGCCTTGGCCACCGGCTGGATCATTATCCCGCGCAGCTCTCCGGCGGCGAGCAGCAACGCGTCGCGATCGCTCGCGCCATGGCGCCCGGCCCCGCCATCCTCTTCGCCGACGAGCCGACCGGCAATCTGGACGCCGCGACCGGCGAGGCCGTGGTCGAGCTGCTGTTCGACCGCCGCGCCGCCACGGCCGCGACTCTGCTCATCATCACCCACGACCCCGCCCTCGCCGAGCGCTGCGACCGCATCGTCGAGATGCGCGACGGCCGCATCGTCACCGAGCGCCGCGCGTGAAACCGATCAGCTGGGCCACCGCCTGGCGCATGGCGCGCCGGGATCTGGCGAGCGGCTTCCGTGGCCTGCGCCTTCTGTTCCTCTGCCTGTTCCTCGGGGTGGCGACGCTCGCCGCCATCGGCAGCCTCACCGCCGCCATCACCGGCGAGATCAGCGCGCGGGGGCAGACCATCCTCGGCGGCGACATAGAGGTCGCCGTCACCCAGCGCGAACTGGCGGACAAGGACAAGGCGGAATTGCGCGCGCTCGGCACCCTGAGCGAGACCATCCGGATGCGCGCCATGGCCCGCCGCGTGGGACCGGGCGCCGCCAACGCGCCCGAAGCGGTGCTCACCGAACTCAAGGGCGTCGACCGCCCCTACCCACTTTACGGCGGGCTGACGCTCGAGCAGGGCCGCTATGCCCCGCTCCCTGCCGACCGCATCCTCATCGCCCCGGCCCTGCGCGATCGGCTCGGCGTAGGGATCGGCGGCAGGCTGCGCTATGGCGAGGCCGAGTTCATCGTCGCCGATGTGATCGCGGACGAGCCCGATCGGGTGGGCGAGGGCTTCACCCTCGGCCCCGTCGCCATCGTCTCTCTGGATGGGCTGCGCCGCACCGGCCTGCTCCAGCCCGGCAGCCTGTTCGAGAGCAAATATCGCCTCCGCGTGCCTGCGGGCATCGACGCCCATGCCCTGCGCGAACAGATCGAGCAGCGCCACGCCGCCGACGGCTGGCTGCTCAAGGACCGCGAGCGCGCCGCGCCGGGCACCAACCGGTTCATCGAGCGCATGGGGCAATTTCTCTCGCTGATCGGTCTCACCGCGCTCATCATCGCCGGCATCGGCGTAAGTAATGGCGTCGCCTCCTATCTGGGCCTGCGCCGCAATAGTCTCGCGACGCTCAAGGTGCTCGGCGCCACCTCCGG
The DNA here is from genome assembly GCA_017304105.1 of Sphingomonadales bacterium. GTDB lineage: Bacteria > Pseudomonadota > Alphaproteobacteria > Sphingomonadales > Sphingomonadaceae > Sphingobium. Next base: position 1,831 of record JAFKLU010000253.1, on the reverse strand, counting down.
CGACATAGAGCGCATCTACCTGCTGCAGATCGGCGCGGTGGCGCTGGTGGCGACGCTGCTCGGTCTCGTCGTCGGTGCTCTGGTTCCGCCGCTCATCGTGGCGCTGGCGGGCGATGTACTGCCCGTGCAGCCCGGCTTCCGCATCCATCCGCTGCCGCTTGCCACCAGCGCGGCCTATGGCCTGCTCGTCGCGCTCATCTTCACCTTGCCGCACCTGTCCCGCGCGCGGACCGAGCCGGTCGCCGCGATCCTCCGCACGATCATCGACCCGGTGCGCACGCGGGACCGGCGCAGCCTGATCCTCGTCGGCCTCGCCGGCACGCTGCTCATCGCCATCGTGCTCGCCGCCGCGCGCGAGCCCTTGTTCGCCGCCGCGGTGCTCGGCGCGACGGCGGCCATTCTGATCGTCCTGCTCCTGCTCGGCCGCGCCGTTGCGCTGATCGCGCGACGGATGCCCCGCCCGCCCCGCCCGCTGCTGCGCCTTGCCCTGGCCAATCTTCACCGCCCCGGCGCGCAGACGGCCACGCTCGTCGTCGCGCTCGGCCTCGCGCTCACCCTGTTCGTCACCCTCGCCGGTATCCAGACCAGCCTGAACGCCGAGATCCGTAACACCGTGCCGCGCACCGCGCCCAATCTGTTCGTGCTGGATCTCCCCTCCGGTCAGGAAGCCCGCTTCCGCGCCCTCGTCACGCAGGAAACGAAGGACGCGCAACTTAACGTCGTCCCCTCGCTGCGCGGCCGCGTGGTGAGCTACGGCGATCAGCGCGTCGTCGACCTCAAGGAACCGCCGGACAATGCCTGGATCCTGCGCGGCGAGCGCGGCATCACCTATAGCGCGGAGGTGCCCGAGGGCAGCGAGCTGGTCGCCGGGCAATGGTGGCCCAAGGACTATGCCGGGCCGCCGCTCCTCTCCGTGGACGAGGAGCAGGCGAAGGCGCTTGGCATCAAACCCGGCGACCGCATGACGGTCAGCGTGCTGGGCCGCGAGATAGAGGCGCGCGTCGCCTCCCTGCGCCGGATCAACTGGGAGACGATGGGCTTCAACTATGTCCTCGTCTTCTCGCCCAATGCGCTGGCCGGCGCGCCGCACAGCCTCACCGCGACGATCACGCTCCCGGCGGCCCGGGAGAGCGCCGTCACCCGCGCGCTGCTCGATGCCTTTCCCGGCGCATCGGTGATCGAGATCGGCGAGGTCGTCAGCCAGGTCAGCGACATTCTGGACCAGATGGCCGCCGCCATCGTCGTTGCCGGGTCCATCACCATCCTCGCGGGCATCGCGGTGCTGGTGGGCGCCATCGCCGCCTCGCGGCAGGCGCGCAGCTACGACAGCGTGATCCTCAAGACGCTCGGCGCCACCCGACCGCAGATTCTGAGCATGCAACTGCTCGAATATGGGCTGCTCGCCGCGATCCTCGCGCTCATCGCACTGGCGCTCGGCACGACCGCCGCCTGGTATGTGATCGTCCAGATCTTCGAGTTCGACTGGGCACCGGACTGGGCGGTGATGATCGGCACGCTGGCCGGCGGCGCGATCCTCACCCTGGGCATCGGCCTCGCGGGCTCCTGGCCCCTGCTCTCGGTCCGCCCCGCCTCCGCGCTCCGGCAGCTATAGGGTTTGGCCTGACAAGCCCATCCGTTCTTGTCTCGACTTTCCTCGACACGAACGGATGGGACTTGCTTCAATCTATTCGGGACGGACCTAAGCGCGGGCTATTGCGCCACCGGCTCCGGCGGCGTCGGGGCATCCTCGCGTCTCCGGGCGGGCGGCTCGGGCGCGGGCGGCGGCTCCGGCACGGTCGCATCGACGGTGCCGTCCGCTCCCACACGCAGG
>JAFKLU010000252.1 GCA_017304105.1 Sphingomonadales bacterium | reverse complement strand
CATAGGCGCGCAGCACGGCGTCAGACTTGTCGACGACGACTGCAGCAGCGCGCGGCTGCCTTGGCGACACCCCAAGTGTCATCAGCGTCCTGTTCCAGCCATTCTCGTCGGCGGGAAGCGTCGCGGCATCGACATCGGCGACATTTGGCACGCGGATCACGGCGCCGGCACCGATCTTGGTTCCTGGACTGTTGAGCGCGATCAGAGTCTCCGGCGTCGTATGGAAGCGCTCGGCGAGGGCTTCCATCAGGTCGCGATAGCCCAGATGATCATATTTCGCCTGTCCGGAGGCTTCGCGCGGCAGGCCCGGGACGAAGGGCCCTTTCGCGAATTCCGCAGGGATGCGCACGAGCCGGGTGGGCGCAATCTGCCCGGCTTGCGCCAGCGCGCGCCTGGTCGCCTCGTCCATTTGGCCCGTCTCGGCCAGATCGCTGGCCGCCTGAAACCCACGCAGCGCCGATTTGTCGAGGCGCGTGGCCTTGCCGTCGATGACGCCCGATGAGAAACCCAGCCGATCGAGCACGACCTCCACCGCCATGCCGGCCGGTGGCACGAAGCGCACCTCCTTTTCCGGCACATCGGTAAATTTCAGGGCCTTGAACCGGGCGTTGGGATCGGGTCTGTCCGGCTGCTGATGAGGCTTTTCCGGTGGCGACTGGCAGGCGGTGATGGGGAGAATCGCGGCGAGGACAAGTAGACGGACGATCAAGCAATGGCTCCTGTTCGGACAGGAAGCAAACGCGCCGCCGCTCTGGCTGGTTCCGCCACGTGGCCCCGGATCGAGTGCAGGCTGGCGCGCTGAAACGACAGCCCGAGCCCGCGCTAGGCCTTTGCCGCGTAGATCAGCCGCCCCTCGCCCAGATGGCCGAACACCTCGTCCAGCATGTTTTCACCCACCGCGAAGCATCCCTGGCTGCGCCCGAGCTTGCCGTGGGTCTTGATCATGTCGGCATTCGCATACCAGGCGCCGTGGATGACGATGGCGCGGCTCAGCGCATTGTTGTTGGTCTCATCGAGGCCGATCAGCCGCTGCGAGCGGCCATGCTTGCCGACATAATAATCGCTGGTCAGGAAAGCGCCCTCGCTCGATGCGTTGGAACCGGCGGCATTGGAGAAGCTTTGCAGGAAGCCGGTATGGCGGGGGTCCGATCCGGAGCCGTGAGCGACCAGCAGCTTCGAGGTCTCGCCGCTCGCGACATTGAGGAAATGCAGCCGGGGCCGCGACGACGGCGCCGAGAAATCGACGATCGCAATACGGTCCCGATTGGGAATGGAGGCTGCATGCCGGTTAAGCGCATCGAGCGCCTGACGAAGCAGCCTGGGCTCCACGGATGAGGACAGCTTGGCGGTCGCAGCGACCTTCGGCGCCGAAGCGGCTGCCTCCGGCCCGGCATGGACCTTGGTCGCGATCCCTGAGGCGGAACGGGCGAGCCCGGCGCTCGCGGCGGCGACGCCGGAGACCATCAACAATCGCCGGCTAATCATGGGAAGCTTTGTCATAAGCCGCCATATAGCGCCCCGCACGGCACTCTTAAAGACTTGGCGCCCTTTGCCGAGCGCCCCCGGCGGCAGGCGGGGGCACGCATCAGGCAAGGCGCAGCCTTCCCCCTCCGACAAGGATCGAGCCTATTTCAGGCCAAGCGCCGCCACGATGTCCGCCCATGACACCAGCTTGAAGTTCTGGGCCTTCGCGCCGTTATGCCCATCCTGCGCGATGAACAGACCGGCGGGATAGTCCGGCCCGAAATCGCCTAGCATCAGCTCGATGCCGTCGGTTTCCTCCGAGCCCCCGATTGTCGCGCCATCGACCACCCGGAAGCGGCCGGCATATGTCTCGTCGGGCAGGCGGTAGAGCGCATAGGCATTGTCGCCCTGGCTGGAGACGACGACATAGCCGCCGGCATCGCCGACTGGCGCGAGCGCGACGCCCTCGGCATCCATGACGATCTTCCTGCCATCCGCCGCGCCGATCATCACCGGCGATGTGGAGCCGGGGTCGAAGCGCCACAGGCCGACATCTTCCTCCGCCACATAGAGCTTGCCCGTGCGATCATCGACGACGCAGCCTTCGGACTGGCTGCCGAGCTTCATCGTCCGGATCGTCCTGCCGGTCGGCGTCGCGCCAGAGGCGTCGATCAGCACTTCGTTGATCGTGCCGTCCTTCAGCACGATGAAGGCCGAGAGGCCAGCCGCCCCCTTGCCCAGACACACGCCATAGGCCTCGCCCCCGCCGCCCGGCAGCGTGCCGAGCGGGGTCAGGGTGGCGGTGGCCGGATCGAGCCGGAACAGGGCCAGCCGCGACCTGGCGAGATCGTTGCGGTCGCTCGCGACCACGAGGATGCCCCGCGCGCCGTTGATCGTGACGCCGTCCCTGAGATCGACATTGTTGACCCGGCCGGCATCGACGAAGTGGCGCTTCGTCCCGTCGAGCCCATAGACGTAGAGCCCGGCCTTCTTGTCCGTGCCGACGATGAGGCTCGCCGCCGGATCGGCCGCATTGCGCCAGATCGCCGGGTCGTCGGCCGCGTCGGCATTGTTGGTACCGACCGGCTCGGTCTCGCCTTTCGCCGTGACGGAGACCGCCGGATCGGCACGGGCGATGCGTTGTTCGATCGGGATTTCACGCTCGACCGGCGCGCAAGCCGAAAGGGCAAGCGCACCGGTGAGCAGGCAGGCCCGAAGCCGCATCAGAAGGTCACCCGGATACCGCCAGTGTAGCGGCGACCGAAACGCTCCCACTCGATCGTCTGGTTGTTGGTATCCGGCGCCGAGACACCGGTGGCGCGAAGGAGATTACCCGGATCGGAGAAGCGGCGGCCCGGATTGTTGAGCAGGTTCGAGGCGTCGAAATAGACCTCGAAATTCTTCGTGATCGCATAGCGCGCCGAGAAGTCCAGCTCGTCATCCGATGCCCAGTAAGTGTCGCCCGCATCCGTGAGCTGGTCGGAAACCGTATCCAGCCACTTGCCGCGATTCTGATATTGAAGGCGCAGCGACAGGCCATATTTCTCGTAATAAGCGCCCAGATTATACACGAAGTCCGAGGTGCCCGGCAGCCGCACCTTGCGCGCGGCGACCAGCACGGCGCCGCTCGGGCCGAACACGGCCGGCTTGGTCACGCGGCTGTTGTTGAGCGTCAGATTGGCCGAGATGCCAAAGCCGCCCATGAAATCGGGCAGGCCAAGATCGCCGGTCCAGGGCTCCAGCTGCAGCTGGGCGGCCGCTTCCACGCCGTAGATGCGACCGTCGCCGCCATTGGTGATGCCCGAGAACATGTAGCCCGAGCGATCGACGCCGCCGCTGTTGAGCGCGGTCGACCCGAAGGTGCGCGAGGTGGTGTAGAGCACGTCCTCCACCTTCTTGTAGAAGGCGCCGACCATCAGATAGCCCTGCGGACGCACATACCATTCGAGATAGGCGTCCACGCCATAGGCGCGCTCCGGCTTCACCGCCGGATTGCCGCCCGAGATGGTCTCGTTGGTATCGTTGACGACCACATTGGGCCGCAGTTGGTCATAGTCCGCGCGCGCCGCGCCGGAGTTGAACGAGAGGCGGAATTTCTTCGTCTCGTCGACATTATAGTTGATGTGCAGGCTGGGGAAGACGAGCGTCTGCTCGGCCTGGGCGGTGACCGGGCCGGTCGTCGCGCCGATCGTCCCCACGGCGATGCCGCGGTTCTGGATGCGCTCCACGCGCGCACCGCCGACGACCGAGCCCCAGTCGTAGCGCACCGTGCCCATGGCGAACGCGGCATAGACCCGCTCGCGCACGTCATAATTGTTCGCGGTCACCGGGGCGAAGGGGAATGCCGCGCGCGCCGCCTGCGAGGCGGTCCGCATCTTGGCCGTGTCGAAATAGCGGAAGGTGTAGTCCATCGGGATCTTGCCGAGGAAGGCCTGATCCAGCGAGAACTGGTTGTAATCGCTCGGGATGCCGATGCCGTTGGCCTGAGCCGCCGTCAGCGAGATCTGCCGCTCGTCGGCCACCTTGGTGCGCTGGTCGAACTGGAAACCCACCTTGAAGGTGGCCTCGCCGCCCAGGAAGCCGGCCTCGCGGCCCACCACCAGCTTGCCGGTATAGGCCTTGGTCGTATCGACGAAGTCCTGCACCGAGAAGCCGGACAGCGGCTTGGTGAAGGCGTCCACGCCGATCACCGCGTCGCCTGCCTGATAGCGGGTCGGGCTCGCCAGCTGGATCGTGCGGAACAGCTGCAGGCGCGAGCGGTTGGGATCGCTGAAGTCATAAGCGACGGTTGGCCGCAGATTGCGCGTGCTCGGGCTGTCCCACGTCGCCTCGCCGACGACGGAGCGGTCGTCCTTTGACTTGGTGTAGTTGCCGAGCCACGACACGGTCCAGCCGTCGCCGAACCGATGGTCGCCGGCCAGGGTGTTGGTGAAGATCGACTGGCGGAATGCGCGCAGCGTGGAGCGCTGGCGGATGTCGATGCCGTAGATCGTGCCCTTCTGCGGCGTGTTGCCGATGCAGACGTCGGCATAGCCGGAGGTGGTGGGCGTCGGGTTCGCCGTGATCGTGCAGGCGTCGGTGCTGGCGACCAGATCGCCCTCGCGGTCGTCGAGGTCGAAGCGATAATTGTCGCGGGCCTCGTCGTCCGAGAAGATGGTGTAGATCGAGCGGATCGAGAGGGTGTTGTCCGCATCCGGCTTATAGTCGAGCCGGCCCGAAACCGACCAGTTCTTGCGGGTCAGGCGATAGAGCTTGTTCTCCGCTTCCTGGGCCCAGAAGCGGGTGGCCGCGCCGGGCCGCTGGTCCTTGGACACGCGCTCATAATCCACCTCGAAATTGTCGGTGATCATGTTGCGCTCATAATAGCTGCCGGCCAGCAGGATGCCGATCTCGCCGCCGCCCGCATTGAAGCGGTTCGAGACGACGGCGGAGCCCTCATATTCCTTGCGGTCACCCAGCTCGGCAAAGCCCATGCCGGCCTTGCCCGCCATGTGGAAGCCGGAATAATCGAAGGCCGAACGGGTGATCACATTGACGTTGCCGGCAACGGTCTCGCCCGGCATGTCCGGCGTGACCGCCTTGGAGACGAGGATCTGGCCGGCGATCGCAGAGGGGATCGAGTCAAAGCGCGCCTTGCGGCCTTCCGGGCTCACCACGTTGATGCCGTCGAACGACAGGGTGGTCCAGCTCTTGGGCGCGCCGCGCAGGTTGATGTAGCGGGCCTGGCCCTGATCGCGCTCGACGCTGACGCCGGGAAGGCGGCTGGTCGCCTGCGCGATATTCTGGTCCGGCAGGCGCCCCACGCCGTCAGCGGCGGCGACCGCAACCAGCGAATCCGATTTCTTCTGGACCTCAAGCGCCGCGGCTTCCTATTCCGCGATCGGGCGGGTGCCCGTCACGATGATGGCATCGGCCGCGGCCTCTTCGCCGGGCAGCTGCGCGAATGCCGGAGATTGAACGGCGATGATGGCGGTGCCGCAAAGCAAAAACGTGCGCGCACGCCGAGTGACGTGAGAAATCATGGCTGCCCCCTGTGTCGGATACTGTTCTTTTGAATATCGGGAGCGCCGCTAGGGCTTCACGGAGACAAGGCGATGTAAGTTTCGGGTCCGATGCGTGTCATTCTCATGACGATATTGTGACAAGACGATCGCCGGGAGAATGTCGCACGGAAAAATCGCTGTGCCTGTCACACGGATGTCATGCTGAGGCACAACTGGGCGGCCGGACGTTCCCGAACATTTCCGTGCGCACCGACGCCCGATGCCCAGCCAAGGAATCCCGCTTATGCCCCCCATGAAAGCCGCGCTGCTCGCCGGCGCGCTCCTCCTGACGGCCCAGCCGGCCCTCGCGCAGCGCGATGAGGCCGCTCCGGAGCAGCCGCGCACGGCGCGCAACATCATCCTGTTCCTGGGGGATGCGGGCGGCCTGCCCACGCTCAGCGCGGCGGGCATTCTGGCCCATGACAAGCCGCAATCCCTTTTCATCCAGTCGATGCCGCACATTGCCCTGTCGGACACGTCCTCTCTCAATGAATGGGTCACGGATTCCGGCGCGGGGATGACTGCCATCATGACCGGCCGCAAGACGAACAACGCGATGGTGTCGGTTGTCCCCACTGATGCCGGAGCGGCGAAGCCGGCCAAGACGCTGCTCGAATATGCCGAGCAGCGTGGGCTCGCCACCGGCGTCGTGACCAACATGCCCATATGGGACGCGACGCCGGCTGCGACATATGCCCATGTCGCCTCCCGCAAGGACAAGGACGAGATCTTCCGGCAGATGCTTGCGCCCCGCTTTGGCGACGGTGTCGACATCCTCATCGGCAAGGGCCGCGCGGATGCCATCGCATCCTTCGCCAAGCGCCAGACCACGGCCGGTAAGGCCTTCGCCAG
>JAFKLU010000251.1 GCA_017304105.1 Sphingomonadales bacterium | reverse complement strand
GCCGCATGAAGACCCGCGCCCGTTCATCGCGGTGGGCGAGTGGCTGTGCGGCCATGGCTTTGCCGCGCCGGAAATCCTCGCGCGGAACCTCGACGAAGGCCTCGTGCTGCTGGAGGATTTCGGCAATGAGCGCGTGCGCGAGCATCTGGATGCGGCGCCGCAGGAGGAGATGGCGATCTACACCCGCGCCGTGGATCTCCTGATCGACCTGCACAAGCTGCCCGCGCCGGCTGGCCTCGCACCCTATGACCGCGCCGCCTATCAGCGCGAGGTGGACTTGTTGACCGAATGGTTCGCGCCTGCCGCGGGGCTGGACGTTGACGTGGAAGGCTTTGTCGCCGCCTGGGCGAAGGTGCTGCCGATCGTGGAGCAGGATGCGGCGCCGACGGTGATGGTGCTGCGCGACTATCATGCCGAGAACATCATGCTGCTTCCCGACAAGGCACGCTCCTACGGCCTTGGCCTGCTCGACTTTCAGGATGCGCTGGCGGGTCACCCGGCTTATGATCTCGTCTCGCTGTTGCAGGACGCGCGACGCGACGTGACGCCCGCCGTGGAGCGCGCCATGCTCGATCATTATCAGGCCCGTGTCCGCGTCTCGCCGGATTTCGAGGCGGCCTATGCCGTGCTCGGCGCCCAGCGCAATGTGAAGATCATCGGTATCTTCACGCGCCTGTGGAAGCGCGACGGCAAGCCGCGCTACCTCTCCTTCCTGCCCCGCATGTGGGGGCTGCTGGAGCGCGACCTCGCGCATCCGGCGCTGGCGCCAGTGGCCGAGTGGTTTGCCGCCAATGTGCCCGCATCCGCACGGGGCGAACTGCACATATGAGCACGAAGATCGAGACGGCGATGCTGATGGCAGCGGGCCTCGGCAAGCGGATGCGCCCGCTCACCGCGACGCGCCCCAAGCCGCTCGTTCGCGTGGCCGGGCAGGCGCTGATCGACCATGCGCTGGACCGGATCGAGGCGGCAGGCATCCGCCGCACCATCGTCAACGTCCATTATCTGGCCGATGCGGTCGAGGCGCATCTGGAAGCACGGGCCAAGCGCACGGGCGCGGAGTATATCGTCTCGGACGAGCGCGATAAGCTGCTGGAGACGGGCGGCGGGCTGGTGAAGGCGCTGCCGCTGATCGGCGACAAGCCGTTCCTGTGCGCCAACAGCGACAATATCTGGATCGACGGGCCGGTCGATTCCATCCTTTCGCTCGCCGAGCGCTGGGACGGGGCGGAGATGGACGCGCTGCTGCTGCTGGTGCCGCTGGCGCGCGCGACGGGGCATGGCGGCCTTGGCGACTTCCACATGGACGCGCGCGGGCGGCTGAGCCGGCGCAAGCAGGGCAGGGTGGCGCCGTTCGTCTATACCGGCGTGCAGATCCTCTCGCCGGCACTGATCCAGGATCCGCCCGCTGAGGCCTTCTCGACCAACATCTTCTGGAACCGCGCCATTGCGGAGGGCCGCGCCTATGGCCTCTCGCACAGCGGCCTGTGGTTCGACGTGGGCACGCCGCAGTCAATCCCGCTCGTCGAGGCTGGCATCGCCGGTGGCTGAACGGGCTGCGCCAGCGCTCTACACCATTCCCGCGCACCGGGCCTTTGCGGACGCGCTCGCCGCCGGTCTGCTCGCGCGACATGGCCAGAAGGATGGCGGGCTGACGCTGGCGCGCGGCATCGTGCTGCTGCCCAATAACCGCTCGGTGCGGGCGGTGCGCGATGCCTTCGTGCGCGCATCCGGCAGCGGGCTGCTGTTGCCCCGGCTGGTGACGGTGGGCGATGTCGATCTCGACGAGACGCTGGGCAGCGCGCTTGCGCCGATCGGCGCGGATGCGGCGATGCCGCCTGCCATCGCGCCGGCCGAGCGGCTGATGATCCTGACCCGGCTGGTGCGCGAGCAGCGGGCGCGGAGGGGCGAGCGGATCGAGATTGGCGAGGCATGGCGGCTGGCGAGCGCCTTTGCTGCGGCGCTCGACCAGCTGCTCGTGGAGCGCAAAACGGTGGCGGACCTGACCGCGCTCCAGCCGGAGGAGCTCTCCGGCCACTGGCAGGCCGCCTTTGCCGAGTTCGAGGCGCTGATGGCTGCCTGGCAACAGGAGCTGGCGCTGCGTGGCGCGCTCGACATCGCCGAGCGGCGCAACCGGATGCTCGACCATGTCGCGGCCCGCTGGCGAGAGGCGCCGCCGGATCGCTTCGTGGTGGCGGCGGGCATTGTGACCAATGCGCCGGCGGTGGCGGGGCTGCTCAATACGGTGGCCTATCTGCCGCAGGGCATGGTCGTGCTGCCCGATCTCGACCTCAATCTCACGGCGGAGCAGTGGGAGGCGATCGGCCCCGTCGCGCCGCCCGAGCCGGGGGCGGCGCTGCCCTCGCCGGCGCAGGAATCGCACCCGCAATTCGCGCTCAAGCTGCTGCTGGAGCGCATGGACGTGCATCGTAACGAAGTGGCGCTGTGGCGCTGGGGCAGCGAGCATGACGCGCGGGCGGCGCGGGGCAAGGCGATCAGCAATGCGCTGCTGCCGGCGCTGCTGACCGGCGGCTGGCCGGACGTGCCCGCCAGCCAGCGCTCGCTCACCGGGGTGAGCGCCATCGAGGCGGCCAACCCCGCCGAGGAAGCGCAGGCCATCGCCATCGCGCTGCGCGAGGCGATCGAGACGCCGGGGCGCACCGCGGCGCTGGTGACGCCGGACCGCGACCTGGCCACGCGCGTCTCCGCGCATCTCAAGCGCTGGGGCATCGATGCGGACGATTCCGCCGGCCGGCCGCTGGCGCAGCTTCCGCCCGGCACGCTGCTGCTGGCGCTGGCGCAGGCGGGCGCGGAGCAATTCGCGCCGGTGGCGCTGCTGGCGCTGCTCAAGCATCCGCTGGTGATGGCCGGCGAGGAGCGGCTGGGCTGGCTGGAGCATGTCCGCACGCTCGACCTGCTGCTGCGCGGACCGCGCCCGGCGCCGGGGCTGGCGAGCATCGGCGCGCTGCTGGCGAAGGACGGCGCGAGGCAGGCGAGCCTGCGCGACTGGTGGCCGACCGTCGCCGCCATGCTGGCGCCCGTCGAGGCGGCCTTCGCGCGCGAGCAGGCGCTGGGCGATCTCTTCGCGGCGATCCGGGAGACAGCCTCCGGGCTTACCAATGAGCGCGTCTGGGCAGGCCATCAGGGCCATGCCGCCGCGCAGGCGCTGGGCGACGCCGAGGCGGCCGCCATCCATGGCCCGCGCACGGCCGATCCGGCGGGCTTCACCGCCATGCTGGCGCAGATCCTGAGCGCGACCGCCGTGCGCCCGCCGCAGGGTGGCCATCCGCGCCTGCAAATCCTCGGTCTGCTGGAAGCGCGGCTGCAGCAGGCGGACCTCATGATCCTTGCCGGGCTCAATGAGGGCGTCTGGCCGGGCCTGCCGTCGCCCGACCCGTGGCTGGCGCCGCGCATCCGCCGCGCGCTCGGCCTGCCGGGGCTGGATTATCGCATCGGCCTCTCCGCGCATGACTTCGCCAATGGCCTCGGCGCGCCGCAGGTGATCCTCTCGCGCGCGCGGCGCGACCGCTCCGCGCCCACCGTCGCCTCGCGCTTCTGGCTGCGGCTGAAGGCGATGACCGGCGAGCGCTGGGTGGAGGCGCCGCGCTATCTCGATTGGGCGCGTGCGATTGATCGGCCCTCTGTGCCGGCCCCCGCTTATGCGCCGCCCGCGCCGGTGCCGCCCAAGGGCACGCGCCCCACCGAGATCGCGGTGACCGATGTCGACCGGCTGCGCGCCGACCCCTTTGCCTTCTACGCGGCGAAGATACTGCGGCTGCCCTCGCTGGAGCCGGTCGATGCCGATCCCGGCCCGGCCTGGCGCGGCACGCGGGCGCATGACGTGCTGCAGCGCTGGATGGAGGAGGGGAGCAAAGACCCCGCCCGGCTCGCGCAGCTTGCGCGCGAGATGATTGAGGGCGCGGCGGCGCATCCGCTGCTCAAGGCGCTCTGGCAACCGCGCCTGCTCGCCGCACTCGACTGGGTGGCGGCGGAAGTGGCGGCGCAGGGCGCGACGGGCCGCACCATCCTGTTCGGCGAGACATGGGGCCGGATCGAGCGCGGCGGCGTCATCCTGAAGGGCAAGCCGGACCGGGTGGACCTGCTGCCGGACGGATCGCTCGCCATCGTGGACTATAAGAGCGGCGCAACGGCGACGGTCAATCAGGTGCGCGCAGGCTATTCGCTCCAGCTCGGCCTGCTGGGCCTGATCGCGCATGAGGGCGGCTTTGAAGATACGCGCGACCGGCCCGAGATCGGCGCCTTTGAATATTGGAAGCTGAACAAGGCGCAGAGCGGCCGGTTCGGCCATCGCAAGCCGCTTACCGATCCTAAGGGCGCGAACAAGCGCATCCCCACCGGGGATTTCCTGCCTCTGGTCGCGGGCTTCTTCGATGATGCCGCCGCGCGCTGGCTGACCGGCAGCGAGCCCTTCGCGGCCCGGCCGCACAGCGATGCGCCGGTGTTCACCGATTACGATCAGCTCATGCGGCTCGACGAATGGTTCGGGCGAGGGGGTGGCCGTGGCTGAACCGCTCAAGCGCCTGACGAAACATCAGGAACACGCCTCCCACCCGCATTCCCACGTCTGGCTGAGCGCGTCCGCCGGGACGGGCAAGACAGCCGTGCTCTCCGCGCGCGTGCTGCGCCTGCTGCTGCACGATGTCGCGCCTGAGCGCATCCTGTGCCTCACCTTCACCAAGGCGGGCGCGGCCGAGATGGCCGAGCGCGTGCACAGCCGCCTCGCGCGCTGGGTGCAGATCGACGAGGGCGCGCTGTTCCGCGACCTGGAGGCGCTGGGCGAGGAGGGCGGTCCGGAGATGCGGGCCAAGGCGCGCCTGCTCTTTGCGCGCGTGCTCGATGCGACGGGTGGCGGCCTGCGCATCCAGACCATCCACAGCTTCTGCCAGGCGCTGCTCGCTGCCTTTCCCGCCGAGGCAGGGCTGGTGCCGGGCTTCGAGCCGCTGGACGAGCGTGGGCAGGCCGAACTGGCCCGCCGCGCGCTGATCGCGACCATCGAGGCGGGCGATCCGGCGGTGCTCGCCGCCATCGAGATGCTCGCGCTGCGACTGGGCGAGGAAGGCACTTTGGCCTATCTGGCGCGCTGCGTGCCGGCGATCGACGCGCTGGAGAAGATCCCCGACGATATCGAAGCCGCACTGCTCGACTTCCTCGATCTGCCGACCGGCGACATTGAGGTGGAGATTTCTTCGCGGTGCGCAGACCTGCTCTTCCCGGTCGGGTCGCTCCGGCAGATCGCGGCGGCTAACGCGGCGTGGAACACCAAGTCCGGGCTGGAGTGCGCCGATGTGATCGCCCGCTGGATCAGCGGTGGCGAGCAGGCGCGTGTGGCGGCGCTCGAAGAATTGCTCGGGGTGCTGCTGACGCAAAAAGGAGAAGTAAAGAATCGAGGCAAGGACAAGCTGCTCGATGCCGCGCCGGACTATGTGGAACTCGCCACCGAATGCGGGCAGGCGATCAAGGCGATGCTCGATCTGCGCCGGCAGGTCGCCTTCGCGCGGATCGCCGCGCAGGGGCTGGTGGCTGGCCGCGCCTATGCGCGCGCCTATGCGCAGGCCAAGCGGCAGGCGGGTGCGGTCGATTTCGACGATCTGATCGGCCGGGCCAGCGCGCTGCTCACCCAGCCCGGCATGGCCGACTGGATCCGCTACAAGCTGGACCAGCGCGTCGACCACATATTGGTGGACGAGGCGCAGGACACGAACGACCCGCAATGGGAGATCGTGGACGCGATCGTTCAGGAATATTTCGAGGTGGAGCTGGAGCCGCTGCGCGCGCTCGTGCGCACCCTGTTCGTGGTGGGCGATACCAAGCAGGCGATCTTCGGCTTTCAGGGCACCAGCCCGGAGGCCTTCGTCAGCGCGCTGCGCCATTTCCGGGGGCGGGCCGAACGCGCCGAGCAGCCCTTTGCCGAGCTGCCGCTGGCGCTCAGCTTCCGTTCCATGCCGGCCGTGCTCGACGTGGTCGATGCCGTGCTGGACGAGATCGGCCCCGCGCAATTCGGCCTGGATGCCGCCGCCGCCCGGCATGAAAGCGCGCGGCTCCACCCTGGCCGCGTACTGATTCTGCCGCCGACAACGCTCGTTGCCGCCGAGGAGGATGAGGAGGCCGAGGCCGACGACAGCCCGACGGAGGGCGAGGAGAACTGGCTCTCCGACCATCAGCGCCGCCACGCCGAGAAGATCGCGCGGCTGGTGCGGGACATGATCGGCAAGCCGCTCGCCACCAAGGGGCGCGATGCGCGGCCGGGCGATGTGCTCATCCTGCTGCGCAGCCGTGGCGCGCTCTCGCGGCTGATCGTGGCGCGGCTCTATGAGGCGGGCGTTCCGGTCGCGGGCGTGGACCGGCTGCGCCTGCAGGGGCTGCTGGC
>JAFKLU010000250.1 GCA_017304105.1 Sphingomonadales bacterium | reverse complement strand
CGCGCACATGCCCGTCTGCCTCGGGAATGCGATGCCACAGGGCAAGGAGCAGGCCGATCGCGTGATCGGCCACGTCATGCGCGTTCACCCCGCCGGCCGTGGTGAGCGTAATGCCGCGCGCCCGAAGGCGGCCCACATCGATGCCCTCATAGCCGGTCGAAAAACAGGCCACCAAACGCAGGTGCGGCAGCGCGTCAATGAGGGCAGCCGGCACATGCCCGCCCGTCGCGAGCACCTCGACTTGCCCTGCAATCTCGGGCGGAATGCCGTCTTCGATGTCGTCCGGCGTGAAGGTGGGCGCCGCGATGTCCAGCGAACCCAGCCGGTCCACGAGGAACCGGCTGTGGATCAGGAGGGCCACGCCGCTCACTCTGCGCGCGGCGGGATGCCGAAGCGCGCGCGCGCTTCTTCGACGCTTGCAGGGGCCAGGCCGTAGAAGGCGGCAATCTCGGCGGCGGCGCGGACCATGTCGCGATTGTAAGTCGCGACCTTGCCGTTGGGCAAGTGGATGCCATCCTCAAAGCCCACCCGCACCAGATCGCACTTCATCGAGAGGCCGAGCGTGACGAGCGGGAACATGTGGTGCCCGGTGCCGGTGACGCCCACGATGGCCTGCGGGAACAGCCGTTGCCCTTCGTCAATGGAGAAGACGATGTTGCGCGGATAGGGCGGGGTGGACCCGAAGCCGCCGCCGTGGAGCAGCCACATATTCTTGCGGTGCCGGTCGAACAGCCCTTCCTCGGCATAGCGCAGGAGACGGTGGAGCGAGCTCGTCTCGATCACTTCATATTCAAGTGCGGAGCCTTTGCCGTAAACCGCCTTGATCGTCTCGCGCAGCAGCTCGGGCGAGTTCACATAAGGCGTCTCGCCCGGATAGCCGCCCTCGGGATTGTGAAAATCCGCTGATCCCGCAGCGATGCCGAAGAGATCCTGCTGGGGCTCGATGGACAGGAGGCCGAGCCGCTCCTTGTCGTCCGGCCAGTAGAGCTGGCCGGTCTTGGGGTCGCGCCTTACGCCGATGCCGTTGGTCGTCTGAATGAGGATCGGCGAGCGAGCGCGGATCTCCCGGATGATCTGCGCGTAAATGGCGGGATCACCGCTGTTCTTGCCGTCCTTGTCGCGGGCGTGGACATGCACCATCGCGGCGCCTGCCTCCCAGCAACGTGCCGCTTCCTCGCCGATTTCGTCCGGTTGCTTGGGCACGATGGCACCATCGCGATCCTGCTGCATGCCGCCGTTGATGGCGACCGTGATGATGACCTTATTTCCTTCAAGCATGGCATCCTCCGCTGTCGCCGCCATCGATGACGGCTCGCCGCCGGCGCGTCTGTCCTCTGGTTGCGGGACAGGTGTCTGTCCTCTGCTGAGAGGACGCCGCGGACGGGCGAGACATGCGAGACCTCCGGACGGGAGAGAGGCGAACCATGACAGCATCTTATGCGGCGGAGCACCTGAAAAGCGATTCCAGCAAGGGAAGCGCGATGGACATGACGGTCATCGGCATCTGCACCTTTGCCTATCTGCTCGATGGCATCGTCTTCACCGTCATGGGGCCGATGGCGCCTGAAGTCGCGCAGGCGCTCTCGCTCAGCAACGCGCAGCTTGGGCCCATCTTCTCGGCCAATCTGATCGGCCAGTGCCTGGGCCTCGTCCTCTTCCCGCTGATCGGCCACCGGACCGGACATCGGCCGATCGTGATCGGCACGCTCATTGGCTTCGGGCTTTTCCAGGCGGCGAGCGGGCTGGCGATGGACGGCAACCAGCTCTTCTGGCTGCGGCTCATGACCGGCTTCTTCCTTGGCGGATCGCTCCCGAGCTGTCTCGCCATGACGACGGCGGCGGCGCCCGTGCACCGGCGTGGCCTCGCCATCACCATCCTTTTCACCGGCTATGCGATCGGCTCGACGGCGGCCGGGCTCGTGCCCGCCATCTTTGCGTCCCTTGGCGGCTGGCGTGTGGCGATGGCCGGTGTCGGCCTTGCCTGTCTGGCGTTCGCGGTGGTGGTGTGGGCGATGCTGCGCGAGCCAGAGGCGGCTCAGTCAGCGACCCCGCAAGCCCCTGAGAGTGCCATGCGGGGCGTGATCGCCCTTGTCCGTCCGCCCTATCTGATCGGCACGATCGCGCTGTGGATCCTGTTCATTGCCATGCTCACGCTGAGCTATTGCCTGAACAGCTGGCTGCCGATCATGCTCGTGCAGGTCGGACGCGAGCCGGGCCTTGCCGCGATGTCGGTTTCCATCTTTTCGTTCGGCGGGATTGTCGCGGCCCTGATCGTTGGCCTGTTGATCGATCGGTTCGGGGCGAAGCCGGTGCTGACGACGTTCCTCGTCCTCGCCGCTCTCCTGCTGCTGGTGATCGGCCAATTGCTCGCCACGGCGTCCACCGGCCTTCTGCTCGGGCTGCTCGTCGTCTGCGGTTTCTTCGCGCTTGGGGCTTATGGCGGTGTCAATGTTGTGCTTGCCGGCTTCTACGCCCCGCAGCAGCGGGCGCTGGGCATCGGCGTTGCCAAGAGCATCGGCCGCGTGGGGACGGTGCTCGCGCCAATCATGATCGGCCTCGCTTTGTCTGCGGGCCTGGCGGAGACAAAAGTGATGTCGCTCTTTGCCCTGCCAGCCGCGCTCGCTGCCGTCGCCTTATTGCTGATTGCCGCGCCGAAGCATGATAAGTCTCCAGGCTCAGGCCCGGTTTAAGGTCGAGGAGGGGATCGTGACGAACATCCAGCAGATCCGTGAGTGGCGCACGCCCACGACGATGTCCCCCACTTATGAAAAGCTGTTGGCCGCCATCGGCACGCAGGAGTTCGGTTCGACGGTCCGCGATTCGGTGCGCACGGTGACCTCAGGCGCGCGGCGCCTCTACCTGTTCGAGACTTCGGGCCGGTTGGACAACAGCCTCGTGTACAGTTTCTGCGAGCCGGGCCTCACCGAACTCTTCCCGCTCTACGAGAAGAATTATCTGCGGCTCGATCCCGTGCAGGACGCCTATCGCGCCGCACCGGCTTGCAGCGACATTGTCTTCCAGCGCACCCTGCCGACGGACATCAGCTCCGCAGGCTTCCGCCGGCGCTTCTTCGACGAGCCGGGCATCATCGAGCGGGTCACGATCGTGCAACGGGGCGCCGAACGCTGGCGCGGCATGAATATCGCCCGTCACGCCAGCGAGGGTTATTTCTCCGACATCGAGCTCAATTCGCTGATCGACCTCGCGATCCTCACTTTGCCCATGCTGCCGGTCAATCGCGAGAAGGCGGGCGGGGCGGTACGGATGCTGAGCGTCGAGCAGATCGAGGAGCGTTTTGCCGCCCGCTATGCGAGCCTGACGGCGCGCGAACGGCAAGTCTGCGCGCGCGCCGCAATCGGCATGACCGTGGAGGCGACGGCACTGGACCTCGGCATCGCCAAGACTTCCGTGCTGACCTATCGCCAGCGCGCCTATCAGCGCCTGCGCGTCTCCAGCCCATACCAGTTGTGCTCGCTGGTGAGCCACTGACGCTTACGCGCCACAGTTTCTGCGCGATTCACGTCTGTCCTTTAGCGAACGGACAGACCGGCGCCTGATCCCTGCCTAGCTCCTCTTCCTTGCAAAGCATGATGGGGAGGAAGGCGTGAACAAGTTCATCAAGGGCGTTTCGGTAGGGGCGCTCGCCGCGCTTCTGGCGGCACCTGCGATCGCTCAGGAGAGCGGCGCGACCGGCGCCGCGGCCAGCGACGATAGCGGTCTTGCCGACATCGTGGTCACGGCTCAGCGCCGCTCCGAAAATCTCCAGAAGGCAGCGCTCTCGATCGTCGCGATCACCGGGGAGGCTCTCGCAGCGCAGGGCGTGAATAATATCGACGCGCTGGCCCGCCAGACGGCCGGCGTCGAGATCCAGCCCAGCGGCGGGCCTTATACGACTTTCACCGTGCGCTCGGTCAGCAATCTGAGCGGCAACGCTTTCGCCGACCCGTCCATCGCGGTGAACGTCAACGGCGTCTATCTTGCGACGCCCACCACATTCCGGGGCCTCTTCTATGATCTCGACCGGGTCGAGGTGCTCAAAGGCCCGCAAGGCACGCTCTACGGGCGCAACGCGACCGGCGGTGCCATCAACCTGATCGCGGCCAAGCCCAAATTCGATTTCGGCGGCACGGTCGGCATGGCGGCCGGCAATTACGGCCATGTCGATTTCAACGCGGCGCTCAATCTGCCGCTCTCGCCGACCGTGGCGCTGCGCATTGCAGGCCAACATGCCGAGCATGACGGCTATATGAGCCTCGGCACGAATGACGAACTGCTCGACGCGGCGCGCGCATCGCTGCTCATTCAGCCGAGCGAGACCTTCTCCATCCTGCTCTGGGGCGATTATGCCCATGAAGGCGGCATGGGGCCCGGCGCCACGCTGCGCAAGGCCTGCTCCGCCTTGGGGCGGGCCGGCACGAGCTGCTTCGTCGCCGATCCGTGGACCGATGTGGGCGACCTTCCGGGCTCCTACACCTCGGCGGGGATCGCACCGCAGTCGCGCACGCCCTATCTCAACAATGATTATTATGGCGCCGGGATCAACATCGACTGGCAGACTGCGGTCGGCACATTCTCGCTCGTCGGCGGCTATCGCAAGTCGGACGTGCGCTTCAATAGCACGGCGACGAGCTGGCAGATCCTAGAGGACCAGCATCCCGAGCAGAAGTCGCTGGAACTGCGCCTGGCCTCGCCGGACAACAGCCGCTTCGGCTATGTGCTGGGTGCCTATTATCTCGATACGAAGATCCATGCCCGTGCCAATGGCGAGAGCGGGACAGGGCGGAATTATAGCGATCAGATCACCAACCTGTCCGGCTGGACCGGCGCGCTGTTCGCGCAGCTGAGCCTCGGCCTGACGGAAAGCCTCCGCCTCGTCGGCGGGGCGCGCTACACCTACGAGAAGAAGAATTCGAACAGCAACCGCTACCGCATATCGGCCATCGGGCCGGATCCGGTGATCCCGCCGGGGCCGACCGGGCCGGTGCAGCTTTCCGTCATCGGCTCGCGCGACTGGAACAAGGTGAACTGGAAGGCGGGCTTCGAATTCGACGTCGCCCCGCGCAGCCTGCTCTACGCAAATGCGAGCACCGGCTTCAAGGCGGGCGGCTTCTATTATGGCGCGCCGGGCTCCACGACCTATGAGCCGGAGGAAGTCACGTCCTATGTCGTAGGTTCGAAGAACCGCTTCCTGGATAATCGGCTGCAGTTCAATCTGGAGCTGTTCTACCTGGATTATTCCAACCAGCAGATCAGCTTCGTGAAGCTCGTCAACGGTGCCTCGATCCTGGTGACCGAGAACGCTGCCAAGTCAAATGCTTATGGTGCCGACCTCGACACCCAGCTTCTGCTCACGCCCAACACGCGCCTCAACTTCCAGGCGCAGTATCTGCGGTCGAAATACGACAATTTCACCTATCTGACGCTTGGCGCTCCGCCGGCTGCGCGCACCAGCTGCATCGTCTCGGCCGGGTCGCCGCCCAATTCCGCGGTCAACTGCTCGGGCCAGACGACGCTGCGCTCGCCCCGATGGACATTGGTCGGCGGCATCGAGCAGACCATTCCGCTCGCCAGCGGGGCACGCATCTTCGGCGAAGCGAACGCGCGCTATGAGAGCAAGTATCAGACAGACGTCTCCTATCTCCCCGAGGGCATCGCCAACGCGACGGCGCGGGTGAACCTGAGCGTAGGCTACGAGACGGCAGACGAGGTTCTCTCCATCCGCGCCTATGTGGACAATCTGACGGACGTGACCACGATCACCGCGACCAATCAGAGCACCGCCTATCAGGTCAATCAGGCCTTTGCCGTGCGGCTGCTGCCACCACGCACCTTCGGCGTGCGGGGGCAGGTGAAGTTCTGATGGAGGGCGAGCAGGATCCGCGCGAAGCGGCCGGGCTCGCCATCCTCGCCCAGCTCGGCTGGGGTGAGAATGAGGGCGTCCGCGAACTGGATGAGGACCTCTGGCGGATCGTCACGGAAACGAATTTCGGGACGATCTGGTCACGTCCGGGCCTGTCGCTGCGCGAGCGGGAGCTGATCTGCATGTCTGTGCTGATCGCCATCGGCGCGCACGGCGTGGCGCTCCATTTCAAGCACGCGCACGAGCTGGGCTTCACGCCTGAGGAGCTGAAGGAGATCATCCTGCAGATCATTCCTTATGCGGGATTGCCCAAGGCGCTTCAGGCAATGGCCCTGCTGCGGCGGATCCAGTTCGGCGAGGAACCAAAGCTGTGACGAACATCATGGCGTCGGGCCGGACCGAGCGGACGCGCTGCTCCGAAGCGGAGTGGCAGGTCCGCGTCGATCTGTCCCTCCCTTACCGGCTTGTCGAGCATTTCGGCATGGCTGACCTCATTCACACGCACATCTCCGTGCGTGTGCCGGACGAGGAGGGGCATTTCCTGCTGCTTCCTTATGGCCATCTGTTCGGGGA
>JAFKLU010000249.1 GCA_017304105.1 Sphingomonadales bacterium | reverse complement strand
GACCAGATCATCAACTCGGCCGCGAAGACCAATTACATGTCCGGTGGCCAGATGCGCTGCCCCATCGTGTTCCGCGGACCCAACGGCGCTGCCTCGCGCGTCGCGGCGCAGCACAGCCAGAACTACGGCCCGTGGTATGCCGCAGTGCCCGGCCTCGTGGTCATCGCGCCTTATGACGCGGCTGACTGCAAGGGCCTGCTCAAGGCCGCGATCCGCAGCGAGGATCCGGTCGTGTTCCTTGAGAACGAGCTGGTCTATGGCCGCACTTTCGAGGTGCCGGAGATCGAGGATTATGTCCTCCCGATCGGCAAGGCGCGCATCGTGAAGCCCGGCAAGGACGTGACGATCGTGAGCTACTCGATCGGCGTCGGCGTCTCGCTCGAAGCGGCCGAGACTCTGGCCGGCGAGGGCATCGACGCGGAGGTCATCGACCTGCGCACGCTGCGCCCGCTCGATACGGCGACGGTGCTGGAGAGCCTCAAGAAGACCAACCGCCTCGTCGTGGTCGAGGAAGGCTGGCCGGTCTGCTCGATCGCGTCCGAGATCATGGCGATCTGCATGGAGCAGGGCTTCGACGACCTCGATGCACCCGTTCTGCGCGTCACCAACGAGGACGTGCCGCTGCCTTACGCCGCCAATCTGGAGAAGGCGGCGCTGATCGACGCGGCCCGCGTCGTCGCGGCGGCCAAGAAGGTCTGCTACAAGGGCTGAGATGTAGGAGGTGTGCGGTCCTGCCGCATGCCTCCTTCGTCATCCATGCGCGTTCAGCCCGGCGGAAGCCGAGAGCTCGTGTAGGGTCCAGCTTGCGCAGGTAAAGCGGACGCGGCCTTTCGCGGAGCTTGTCCCGGCAGGCTGGATCAGCAGGAGGAAGCCGTCACGCCTTCCTTGTTGTAGAGGCCCGTGCCGGAATTGCCGTCATAGTCGCGGTCGTCGCGCACAGTCATGGCTGCGATGTCCTTGATGACGCTGCTGGGCACGAAGCGCGCGGAGAACAGCGGCCGATAGTCATAGGCGACTTCGACGAAGATCACGCCGCCCCCGTCTGGCGCGGTCACGGTCTGTCCGGAGGGCCCCATGCCGGTGAGATCGGTCGCGCCCTGCACGCCATAGGTTGATGTGTAACTCTTCGCGCCATAGCAGCGCTGCCAATGGATCTTGAACCTGCTCGTCGTGTTCGGATTGGCGACCGGCTCCAGGCTGGAGACGATGACGCGGCCGCGTCCCACCAGATCGAGATTGCCGGCCTGAAGATTGGCGCCGATCAGCAGGTCGTTGATCTGCGCTTCGCTGATCTGCGGGCTGGTCAGCAGGCTATGCGTGCCGATGCGCGAGGCATTGTCCGCCACATGCAGCGCCACCTGGCTCACGCGCATCTTCGTGACCGCATAATTGGTGACTTCCGCGCCGGCCAGGAACATGGCGAGCACGATGGGCGCGGCCAGCGCGAATTCCATGGCGGCGACGCCGCACTCGCCACCGCGCAGCGCCTCAAGGAAGCGTGCGCCATTCATTCCGGAGCATCCACGCCGGGCACGCCGATGCCGCAATGGTCTACGGTTGCCGGCGCATATTGGGTCTGGTCGCCATAAGGCTGGTTGGCGAGCACCGTCGTTGCGGTGAGCGTGGTCGTGCCCTTGCCGCCTACGAACTTGTCGACCGGGAATAGGCGGGGGTAGCTGATTGATACGGTGTATACTACATTGTCGCGTGCGCCCGCGCGTTCGACGGAATCGCCGCCGTCGCGATCGAACCGGCCGTTATTGTTGGCGTCCACATAGGACTCGCCATTGTTGCACTTGTCGTCGCGATAATCGCTGCCGACGCCGGAATCGGTGAAGCTTTCCGCCTGTGCCGCGGCGGCGCTGGTGAACGTCTTGTAGAACCGCCGCGTGATCGTGATCGCCCCGGCCGAATTGAGCGTGCCGATCTGGTTGCGGACAAGCTGGTCGATCGCGTCTCGCTGCGTGGCGACGCTGCCCGAGGCCTGTTCGAGCGTGCCGTCGCGCGAGGCCTTCTGCACCGCACCCTGCAATACGCCCTGCATGTAGAGCGTGTGCCCGACATCGAAGCTGCCGAGCAGCAGCACGCAGAGGGCGGGCGCGATCAGCGCGAACTCGACCGCGGTGGCGCCTTCCTCGCGGCGTGCCAGGGTACGGAGGGATGCCAGCATCGTCATTCCTCAGTTGGTCAGCCGCAGCTCGGCGATTTCCGAGGCGATCTGCTTGAAGTTCGAGATGAGGGTGGGCGTGTCCGCCGCGCTGAAATATTTGCCCGGCGTCGCGCAGTTCCTGAGGCGCGTCTCCGTGGTCGAGTTGATGCCGCCGCCATAGGAGATCACCCAGAGCGTGATGTTCTTGTTTCGAATGGCCGTGCAGATGGCGCTGAGGCGCGCATTGATGATGTTGCCGAGATTGGTGGAACTTGGCGCATAGGTCGTCTGCCGCCGGTCCCACCAGGGCACGCCATAGGCGTTATAGTCATCGTTCTGCGAGTTGGTGTCGCCGTCCGTCATGAAGATGATGTGCCGCTGGATCGCGCCGCCGTTGGCGGTCGTCGCATTCTCGGAGGCGAAGATGCCCGTCGGCGAAATGAAGCGCGCGCCCCAGATCATGCCGATGTCATGATAGGTGTTGCCGTCCGCCCGGAGCGAGTTGACGTAAGTCACGAAGTCGCCGGAGGTATACCAGGTCTTGAGCTTCTTCGCCTCGGTCGGGCAGACATAATAGTCGTTGCGTGAGAGGGTGCTGGTGGTGCTTACGTCGCTCAGCGTGTTGGTTGAACTGCCCGTGTAGCGAGCCCAGACGGCGCCATTCAGCATCGGCCCCCATTGCGTGCCCGCCACGGATGCATCCGGCAGCTTGTCGATATCCATGTCGAAGGCTGCGGTCGGGATGGGGCTCCATTCGTCGCTGGGGTCCGTGTCCGAGTTCTTGACCGTCTGGCGTTCCTCGATGCAGCCATCCCAGGTGACGGCGGTATCGGTGCCACTCGGGCCGAGCGGCAGGTTGACGCTGTTGTTCCAGCTGGTGCCGGTCCCCTTGAGGCCGCTCACATTGTGCGAAGCCTGCTTGTAGGTCCAGGAGAGGAAGGTCTTGACGAAATAGGTGGTCTGGATGTTGCGCTGGCGCCGGCAGCTGCGCGTCGTGCCGCTTTTGTCGGGCGCGCCGGACCATCCCCATTCGGTGCCCGCCGTCGCGATGCCGTCGCCGCCTTCGTCCACATAGGTCGTCACGGTTGTCGGCGTGGGATTGGGCCCGCCGCCGCTCACCGGATTGGCGCCGGTTCCGTAGGGCGACTGGTTGCGGACGAACTTGTAGCAGTCGCTCTGCGAGATGGAACCGCCGCTCCACGTCTCATAGTCCGTGCTGGGGACGGTCTCGCCGGGTGCGGCGAAATAGGGTACGCGCGTCTGATAGCGCCAGTTGTCGGCGATTGCCTGATGGGGCAGCAGCTTGCCCACGTTCACGTTGACCGAATAGGGCACGAAGCCCATGCGGATCTGCGCGGTCTGGGTGTAGCTGCTCGCGCTCGGGTCGCTGCCGCAGACCTCGGCCGTGTTCACCTTGAGCAGGGCTTCGTAGAAGCATTTGACCGCGCTCTTGATGCCGTCGATCTTGGAGCCTGATGCTGGCGTGCCGCCATTATTGGTGCAGGATGTATCGCCCGCGACGCAGTTCATCGAGCCGGTGACGTCCAGCACGAACATGACGTCCGTGTTCGGTATCTCCATTTTCGCGGTGCAGTTCACGGTGAGGCCGCGCTCGGTCATGCCGAACACGCGCATGATCGTCATGGGCACGGTCACGCTCGCCGTCCCGGTGACGACGCCGGCGGCTTCCGAAAAGCGCTTGGTGACGGTGCCGGTGCCATAGGCGCCCGACTTGAAGTTGGTGGTGAACAGCTCGTTGGCGCGCGATTCCGAGCTGGCCGTGCCGCTCGTCGTCCAGCTTCCCGCGCCCATGGCCTTGCGCCCCGCCAGTGCACCTGCGTCACAAGCATGTTGCAGCCGCGTCTTGGTGAGATAGAGACGACTCATGTCGACCCCACCGCCAATCAGCCCGGCAAGCGGCAGCAGCGCCGCAGCAGCGAGCGCAACAGTGTTGCCGCGAGTGTCGCGGCCAAGTCGTGTCAGGAAGCTGGAGCCTGCCCGGTGGCGCGCCATGATGGTCCTCGTCAGTTCTTCCCGCCTGGCTCCCGCCTTGCGCGGCAGGACGGAAACGACCCGAAGACTAGTCGGAGAAGGTGGACGAAGTCCTGAGCGCAATGGTTGACGCGTGGTAAAGACCTTTGAGAATGGCGCCGTGGTGAACGCCGGGCTGCCCCCGCTGCCGCGCCTTCTGCTCGCCTATGCGCCCGCCGTGGCGCGCGAATGGCAGAGGCTGTGCTGGCTGCTGGACCAGCGCCTGGCGGCCATCGCGCAGCGCGGGGGCGATCCCACGATCGCGGCGATCCGCCTTGCCTGGTGGGATGCGGTGCTGGTGGAGCGGGATGCCGCCAAGGGAGGCGGGGAGCCGCTGGTGGAGCAGTGGCGCACCATCGCGCCGGCCGATGTGGAGACACTTGCGGAGCGGCTCATCGACGGCTGGCGCGCGCTGATCGCGCCGGAGGCGATGAGCGACGATGATCTGACGGTTTATGCGGGCGCGCGGGGCGGGGGGCTGTTCGGCCTGCTGGCTGCCGGAACCACGGCATCGGGCCAGGGGGAGGCGATCGATGCGGCGGGGCGGGCCTGGGCGCTCTGGGATCTGGCAGCCCATGCGCGCGACGAGGCGCTGGCGCGGCGGGCGCTGCTGCTCGCGCGGGAGGCTGCGGGTGCGTCGGTGCCGCGCGGACGCGAGCTGAAGCCGCTGCGCCTTGCGCGCGCTGCCGTGGGGCCGGACATCGCGGCGGCGCGGGTGCCGGAGGGTGGTTTTTCGGCGCGTCATTATGGGCGCTTGCTGCTGGCGGCGCTGCGCGGCTAATGGTGGAGCGGGGGATGCCATGGGACGTTTTCTGGCCGGATCGATCGCTGCGCTGCTGCTCGTCGCGGCGGGGCTGTTCTGGTGGCAGGGCGAGGCCGATAAGGGCGCACGGCCGCTGATCGCGCGGGGCGGCGCGAAGGCCCAGGCGCTGAGCCTGCCGGGCGAGGGCGATGCCGACGCGCGGGGTGCCGCGCCGCCGAGCGTTCCGGAGGCTGCGCCGCGCACCCGCGAGCAGAAGCGCTTCGACCGCTATGACCGCAATCGCGACGGTGTGATCACGCGGCCGGAGATGATGTCATCGCGCAGCGCGGCGTTCCGCAAGCTGGACAAGGACGGGAACAACCTTCTCTCGTTCGAGGAATGGGCGGTCCGCACGTCCGACCGCTTCGCGACGGCGGATGCAGACAGGAACGGCAAGCTCAGTCCGGAAGAATTCGCGGCGACCGCGCCCAAGCCGGCGCAGCGCAAGCCCGTATGCGCATGTGACGATTGAGCTCGCGGCTGCCGGCCTGATGCTGCGCTCAGGCGGGCGCCTCGGTCAGCGTCGGCAGCGCTCGTTTCCATTCGGCGAGGGCTTGCCGCGCGCGGTCCGTATAGCCCCGCTTGCGATCCTTTTTGCGGACGCTTTCATCCAGCGGCGGGAACAGGCCGAAATTGACGTTCATGGGCTGATAGCTTTCCGCTTCCGCGCCGCCGGTGATGTGGCTCAGCAGCGCGCCAAGCGCGGTCTCCGGCGGTAGGGGCGGGAAGGCCTGCCCGGCGAGTTCTGCCGCGGTCATCAGCCCGGCCAGCAGGCCGACGGCGGCGCTTTCGACATAGCCCTCGCAGCCGGTGATCTGCCCCGCAAAGCGGACATGCTCGGCGCCGCGCAGGCGCAGCTCCCCGTCGAGCAGCTCGGGGCTGCGCAGGAAGGTGTTGCGATGCAGCCCGCCGAGCCGCGCGAACTGCGCGTTTTCGAGGCCGGGGATGGTGCGGAACAGCGCGACCTGCGCCTCATATTTGAGCTTCGTCTGGAAGCCGACCATGTTCCAGAGCGTGCCCAGCGCATTGTCCTGGCGGAGTTGCACCACGGCATGCGGCCAGCGGCCGGTGCGGGGATTATCGAGGCCGACCGGCTTCATCGGGCCGTGGCGCAGCGTATCGATGCCGCGCTCGGCCATCACCTCGATCGGCATGCAGCCCTCGAAATAGGGCGTGTCCTTCTCCCATTGCTTGAACTCGGTCTTGGGTCCATCGCGCAGGCCCTGCACGAAGGCCTCATATTGCTCCCGGTTCATGGGGCAGTTGATATAGTCCTTGCCGTCGCCGTCCGGGCTGCCCTTGTCCCAGCGGCTTGCCTTCCAGGCGATGTCCATGTCGATGGTATCGCCATGCACGATGGGCGCGATGGCATCGAAGAAGGCGAGCTGGTCCTTGCCCGTCGCCTGCGCGATCGCCTCCGCCAGCGGCGTGGCGGTGAGCGGCCCGGTGGCGATGATCGTCAGCCCCTCG
>JAFKLU010000248.1 GCA_017304105.1 Sphingomonadales bacterium | reverse complement strand
GATGTTCGATCTGGTGGCGGACGTGCCGGCCTACCCGCAGTTCCTTCCCTGGGTGCAGGCCATAAGGCTGCGCTCGAACAGTGAGAGCGAAATGCTGGCGGATATGGTCGTCGGCTTCAAGAGCCTGCGCGAGAGCTTCACCTCACGCGTGACCAAGCACCGGCCAGACAGCGTCCATGTCGATTATATCGAGGGACCGCTGCGCCATCTTTCCAACGACTGGCGGTTCCGCGACGATGGGGCAGGGGGCGTACTGATCGATTTCGAGGTCGATTTCGCCTTCAAGAATCGCATGTTCGAGATGATCGCGGGGCAGATGTTCGATCGCGCGCTGCGCAAGATGATCGGCGCCTTCGAGACGCGCGCCGCTGAGCTCTATTCTTCGCCCAGCGACTCCGGCAGCAGCAACTCCAGCGCGCACAACGCGGCCTGAAGCCGGACAGCGCCGCGCCCGCGGTCCTCGAAGCGGCGCAGATCCGCCACCACATTCTCGGTGTCGTCGTCTTGTTCGGCGCGGGCGAATACTACCGTGCCGACCGGCTTCATTTCGGAGCCGCCGTCCGGCCCGGCAATGCCGGTGATCGAGACGGCCACGTCCGCGCCGCTGCGTTTTAGCGCGCCTTGCGCCATTGCCCAGGCCGTGGCGATCGAGACGGCGCCGAACGTGTCGAGCACGTCCTCGCTCACGCCCAGAAGCGCCATTTTCTGCGCATTGGAATAAGTGACGAACCCCGCTTCGAACACGGAGGAGGAGCCCGGAATCTCGGTGAGTGCGGCCGACACCAGCCCACCCGTGCAGCTCTCCGCGACGGCGATGCGCCGTCCGAGCTTCTTGTTCGCCTCGATCACCGCACGGGCCAGATCAACCAGCTCGTCCGGCAATGTCGTGTCCCTGGCGTGCGCGACCTGTGCCATAATGATTTCGACCTTGCTCGCATCGCGGGGAAAAGCAATGCCTTTAACCTGCGAGGTAGTGAGCGCCTGTCCCAACCGAAGATTGGTCAATCGCCCTCCGGCAGCCGGACCGTCGCCACCGCCTGCGCCGCGATGCCTTCGCCGCGACCGGTGAGCCCGAGCCGCTCGGTCGTCGTCGCCTTCACGCTCACGCGCCCCTCGGCCACCCCCAGGATCTCCGCCAGGCGGCGGCGCATGGCATCGCGATGTGGCCCGATCTTGGGCGCCTCGCAAATGATCGTCACGTCCACATGGTCGATCCGCCCGCCCCGCGCGGCCACACGTTCCACGGCATAAGCCAGGAAATGTTCCGAGCGGGCGCCGCGCCACTGCGGATCGCTCGGCGGGAAATGGCTGCCGATATCGCCCTCGGCCAGCGCGCCGAGAATGGCGTCGACGAGCGCATGGATCGCCACATCGGCATCGCTATGCCCGGAAAGCCCGCGACTATGCGGGATCAGCAGGCCGCCCAGCCACAATTCCTCGCCTGCCACGAGCCGGTGCACATCGAAGCCCATGCCGGTGCGGCTGACCATCGCCTCGCTCAATTGCAGCTCCATTCTCTCATGATCGCCGGGATAAGTGATCTTCTCCAGCGCCGCATCTCCCTCAACGAGCAGCACGTCCTGTCCGGCCGCGCGCAGCATCTGCGCATCGTCCGTCGGCTCCTGCGCGCTCGTCCAGCCCCGATGCGCCGCCAGTATCGCGGCGAAGTCGAAGGCCTGCGGCGTCTGCACCCGGCGCAGCATCGCGCGATCGACCACATCGCCGGCAAGCGCCTCCTGCGCCACCACCAGCGTGTCGGCGACCGGCAGGACCGGCATTGCCCCCTTGGCGCCGCCGTCCAGCGCCGCGAGGAGCCGGTCGATCACGGCCGAGGGCAGGCGAGGGCGAGCGCTGTCGTGGATCAGCACATGATCGGGAGCATCCGGCACCAGTGCTTCCAGCGCGTTGTGCACCGAGAGTCGCCGCGTCTCGCCGCCCTCGACGATCCGCAGGCGGTCCACGCGATCGCCTAGCAGTGCCCGCCCTTCCGCTTCTCCACCCGCCGGCACGACGAGCACGATCTGGGCAATCCGCCCGTGCCCGCGCATCGCCGCGAGCGAATGCGCCAAGAGAGGGCGCCCGGCTAACGCGCGATATTGCTTGGGCATGCTCGACCCGCTGCGCGAACCGCTGCCAGCGGCAAGGATGATGGCGGCGACGTGCGTGTTGCTGGACATGCCTCGCCGCTTAGAAGCTGAGCGCGCGGCGCGAAAGCCCATTGTGCGCCGTCCCGGCGTGCTCAATCCGCGCGCGCATTCCAAGGGCGACTTGCATGCATCCGATGCAGCTTGCCCCCTGACCCCATTGCCGCTAAAGGCTGTGCCTGTTTTTTAGGCAATCGAACATGACGACTTTCAAGCCCATCCAGATCGGCCCGGTCACGGTCGACAAGCCGGTGATTCTCGCGCCGATGACGGGCGTCACCGACATGCCGTTCCGTACGCTGGTCCGCCGCTACGGATCGGGCCTCAACGTGACCGAGATGATCGCCTCGCCCGCGATGATCCGCGAGACGCGCCAATCGCTGCAGAAGGCGGCCTGGCACCCGGCCGAGGAGCCGGTTTCGCTGCAACTGGCAGGCTGCCAGCCCGCCGAGATGGCCGAGGCGGCGAAGCTCAATGCGGATCGCGGCGCCGCGATCATCGACATCAACATGGGCTGTCCGGTCAAGAAGGTCGTCAATGGCGATGCCGGCTCGGCGCTGATGCGCGATCTGCCGCTTGCCGCCAGTCTCATCAAGGCGACGGTCGAGGCGGTCGACGTGCCTGTCACGGTCAAGATGCGCATGGGCTGGTGCCATGACAGCCTCAATGCGCCGGAGCTTGCTCGCATCGCCGAGGATCTGGGCGCGAAGATGATCACGGTCCATGGCCGCACCCGCAACCAGATGTACAAGGGCTCGGCCGACTGGGCCTTTGTCCGCAAGGTGAAGGACGTGGTGAGCCTCCCCGTCATCGTCAACGGAGACATCTGCTCGATCGAGGACGCCCGCACCGCACTGGCGCAGAGCGGAGCGGACGGCGTGATGATCGGCCGCGGCGCCTATGGAAAGCCCTGGCTGCTCGGTCAGGTGATGCAGGCGCTCAGCGATGGAACAGTCCGCCCCGATCCCGGCATCGACGAGCAATATGCCGTGATCGTCGAACATTACCGCGCGATGCTCGAACATTATGGTGAGTTCATCGGTGTGAACATGGCCCGCAAGCATCTGGGCTGGTAC
Source organism: Sphingomonadales bacterium (assembly GCA_017304105.1). Lineage (GTDB taxonomy): Bacteria > Pseudomonadota > Alphaproteobacteria > Sphingomonadales > Sphingomonadaceae > Sphingobium. The sequence continues at coordinate 7,431 of JAFKLU010000248.1, read as the reverse complement.
ACCAAGGGCCTGCCTGGCTCGGCCGAGTTCCGCAACGCCGTCAATCAGGTGCCGGACGCACCCAAGGTGCTGGACATGCTGGAGCGCTTCTACGCCCCGTTCCTCGAGCGGCCGGAGCTTGCCCGCCCAGAACCCGTGCGGAATGCGGCCTGAGTCCGGGAGACACAGACTGTCAGGCCCGAGTTTCCCGGGGAAGGGTGGTATTCCCGCAGCCGCCGAGCTGATCTCGGCTCATCCGGTCGCGACCCTGCTGGTCGATCCGGAGGGGCGCATCGTCAGCGCCAATGCCCGCGCCGAATCGCTGCTCAACATGGCCCGCTCGGCGCTTGTCGGCAGCCCTGTGGGGCGCGTCCTGCGCATCGACGATCCGCGCATGGATGCGGCGATCTGGATGACCGACAAGCCGCTGTCAGCTTATGACATCCGCGTGCATGCCGGACGCAACGAGGCGGTGGAGATGGACATATTGATCCACCCGCTGCTCGACGATGAGCGGTGGCGGATCGTCGCGCTGCACGTCCATGGCCAGTCGCAGACGCTGGGGATGCGCCGCGCCTCTCTGGGCGCGCGCTCGGCCACCGGCGCCGCAGCCATGCTGGCGCACGAGATCAAGAACCCGCTCTCGGGCATCCGGGGCGCCGCGCAGCTTCTCGAAGGCGATGCGAGCGAGGCGACCCGGCCGCTCACCAAGCTCATCATGGACGAGGTGGATCGCATCGCCGCCCTCATCGACCGGATGCAGCACTTCACGAGCAATCAGCCGCTCGCATGCCGTCCGGAGAACATCTATCCGCTGCTGGACCGCGCGGTTGAGATCGCCGCCGCCGGCTTCGCGCGGGATTGCCCGATCACGCGCACCTACGATCCGTCGCTTCCCTTCGCCCAGGTGAACGGGGATGCGTTCGTCCAGATCATGCTCAATCTCGTCAAGAACCTGCAGATCGAGATCCAGGTCATCGATAATGGGCCGGGTGTCCCGGAGAATATCCGCGACGTGCTGTTCAATCCGTTCATCTCCAACAAGCGCAGCGGGCAGGGGCTGGGTCTCGCCCTCGTCGACAAGCTGGTGCGCGATATGAACGGCCTCGTCCAATATGAGCGGGATCAGGCGGCCGGCCGTTCGATCTTCCGCCTGCTATTGCCAATGGGAGTCAATCCGTGACGCGCCTGACCGGCAAGATCCTCGTCGTCGATGATGATAGCGCCATCTGCCTCGTGATTGCCGAGGCACTGAAGCGGCAGGGCCATATTGTGCGCACTGTCGGCTCCATTGCCGAGCGCAAGGAAGCGCTGCCCGTTTTCGCGCCCGATGTGCTCATCACCGACGTGATGCTGCCCGATGGGGACGGGCTGGACGATGTTGCCGCCATCATTGCGCAGGAGCCGGACCTGAAGGTCATCATCCTCTCCGCGCAGAACACGCTCAACACCGCCGTGCGCGCGACGGGGCAGGGCGCTTTCGAATATCTGCCCAAGCCTTTCGACCTCAATGAGCTCTCGCGCGCCGTGACCGAGGCGATCAGTGTGCGCGCGAGCAGCCATGCCCCGCGATCGGACGGGGAAGGGAGCGGGGAGGACCTGCCGCTCATCGGCCGATCGCCGCAGATGCAGGAAGTGTATCGCACCATCGCCCGGGTGGTGAGCAACGATCTCAATATCCTGGTGCTGGGCGAATCGGGCACGGGCAAGGAGCTGGTGGCCGAGGCGATCCACAGCCTGGGCCCGCGGCGCGCGCGCCCCTTCGTCGCGATCAACATGGCGGCCATTCCGCGCGAACTGATCGAGTCCGAGCTGTTCGGCTATGAGAAGGGCGCGTTCACCGGCGCGATGCAGCGCTCGGCAGGCAAGTTCGAGCAGGCCGAGGGCGGCACGCTCTTCCTCGACGAAATCGGCGACATGCCGATGGATGCGCAGACACGGCTGCTGCGCGTGCTCCAGTCTGGCGAGATCACCACGGTCGGCGGCACGCGGCCGGTGCGGGTGAATGTGCGCATCATCGCGGCGACCAATCAGGATCTCACGAACCTGACGGCCGAAGGGCGGTTTCGCGAAGACCTGTTCTACCGCCTTAACGTCGTGCCCATCCGCCTTCCTCCCCTGCGCGAGCGCGCCGGGGACGTGCCGCTGCTGGCGCGCCATTTCCTCGATCAGGCCGCGCTCGGCGGGCTGCCCCGCAAGTCGCTCTCGGACGGGGCGGCGGCGCTTCTGGAGCTCTATGACTGGCCGGGCAACGTCCGTGAGCTGCAGAACCTCATGAAGCGCCTGACCGTGCTGACGCGCGATCAGGAGATTCAGGTCCAGCATCTGCGGCAGGTGCTCACCTTCGCGGAATCCCTGGCGGACCCGTCCGGCATCGGCGTGGTGGAGCTGCGCGAGGCCGCCCGGCGCTGGGCGCGCGAGCAGCTCGCCGTTGGCGGCGACATGTCCGCGAGCGAGCTGCATGACCGGTTGCTCGGCGTCATCGAGCCTGTTCTGCTTGGCGAGACGCTGGCCGCGATGGATGGTAACCAGATCCGCGCCGCCGCCACGCTTGGCATGAATCGGAACACATTGCGCAAGAAGCTGACCCACTATGACATCGACCCGGCAATGCCCCTACGCGAGCGATAACGAGCGGAAACAGAAGCGTTTTCCGGACGTGGCGACAATTTTTTGACAGCTTAATCCGTGCGTTAACCATTTGGCCGGCGCCTGGACTCAAAGCGTGTTTTCACGGTCACGGGGATGTTGTAGTGCTGCCACGATGGACCAGCGAGCCGCTTTGCATGGAGGGATGGACGAATCGCCGCCGACGCTGTTCGGCTCTCCACGGCTTGGCCGGCTGGCCGAGTTGCTTGCGGCGCTCATGCTCGTCGCGACAGCGGCATTCACTTATTGGCTGATCAGCCGCCCGCAATATGATGACACGCTGCTGAGCGCGCCCGTTGTCGCGCTGCTGCTCGTCTTCAATCTCGTTCCGGCCATCATCATCCTCGTGCTCATCGGGCAGCGCATCGCCCGCCGGCGCGCGGCGCGGAGCCTGGTGGGCGGGAGCGGGCGGCTCCATGTCCGGCTCGTCGCCATTTTCTCCGCCATCGCCAGCCTGCCGCTGCTCGCCGTGGTGATCTTTGCGTCGCTGCTGTTCCAATATGGCGTGCAGTTCTGGTTCTCGGCCGATGCGCGCGGCATGCTCCAGAATGCGAGCGATCTGGCGCGCGGCTATTATCAGTCGAACCTCAAGGAACTGGGCGACGAAACCACGACCATGGCGGGGGATCTGCGCGATTATCTGTCGCAGTCGTCCATCTCCAGCCCGTCCTTCGCGGAGGGCTATATCTATCAGGTGGTGACGCGAAAGCTCAACCGCTCGGCGATCATCGAGATCGGTCGCGACGGGGTGGCGCGCACTGCCGCGACCGTGGACCCGGAACGGCGCACCGCCGCCGACGTGGTGACGCCGGAAGTCGTCAAGCGCCTGCGCGAGGGCGAGCCGGTGTTCGTCCAGGCCAAGCCCAACCAGATCGAAGCATTCGTCCTGCTTTACCCCAATTCAGGGACTTATCTCTACGCGACCCGTGACTCTGCCGTCTCGGCCTTCAGCGAGATGAAGCGCGCGCAGGCGGTGCTTGCTGACTATGACGAATTCGCCGCGCGGTCCCGCCAATTGCAGCTCCGTTTCAACATAGCGCTGTTCATCGGCACGCTGATGCTGGTCGGCACGGCCGTCTGGATCGCCCTGGCCGTGGCGGACCGACTGGTGCGCCCTGTCGGCGAGCTGGTCGATGCTGCCCGGCGCGTCACCGCCGGCGACCTTTCCACACGCGTCACCGACTCGCACGGGCGCGATGAGCTCGGCACGCTGGCCACGGCCTTCAATCGCATGACGCAGCGCCTCGAAGCGCAGACCGGCGCACTGGTGACCGCGAACGGGCAGCTCGCCAATCGCCGCGCGCTCATCGAAGCGGTGCTGTCCGGGGTCAGCGCGGGCGTCATCTCGGTGGACCAGAATGGCGTCATCCAGCTGCTCAACAGCTCGGCAACCGCGCTGCTGGTGAAGCCGGGCATCGAGCCCGTCGGGCAGCCGCTTTCCGAACTCTCGCATGAGCTTGCCGAGCTGATGGAAGCGGGCAGTGGCGCGGACATCATCCAGATCCGCGCGGGTGGCGAAGTGCGCACGCTCGCCGTGCAGGTGGTGGCGGACGGGGGCAGCCGCGTCCTCACCTTCGATGACATCACGCAGCAATTGCTCGATCAGCGCCGCGCCGCCTGGTCGGATGTCGCGCGCCGCATCGCGCATGAGATCAAGAACCCGCTCACGCCCATCCAGCTCGCCGCCGAGCGGCTGCAGCGCCGCTACGCAAAGGAAGTGCAGTCCGATCCCGGCACGTTCCGCCGCCTGACCGAGACGATCGTGCGCCAGGTGGGCGACCTGCGGCGCATCGTCGACGAATTCGGCTCCTTCGCGCGCATGCCCAAGCCCGTCTTCCGCGAGGAAGCGGTGATCGACATCGCGCGCCATGCCATGTTCCTGCAGGAAGTGGCGCATCCGCAGATTGTCTTCACTTTCCTCGCCACAGAGGTGGAGCCCATGCTGGTGTGCGATCGGCGCCAGATCGGGCAGGCACTGACCAACATCACGAAGAACGCGGTCGAGGCGATCGAGCAGCGCCATCTCGCGGAGGTGGGCGCGCAGAGCGACGGCACCCCGTCCGACGCGCCGCATGGCCACATCGACATGAGCGTCACGCGGGTGGATGGCGAGATCATCATCACGGTGTCCGACGATGGCATCGGCCTGCCCGCCGAGCGCGAGCGGATCATCGAGCCCTATATGACGACGCGCGCCAAAGGCACCGGCCTTGGCCTCGCCATCGTGAAGAAAATTGTGGAGGAGCATTACGGCACGATGAGCTTTGCCGATGCGGAAAGCGGCGGCACGGTGGTGGTGCTTCGTTTCGATGCGGTTCGGCTCGCTCGCCTCGCGGAAGAGGGCGAGGATCGGCTAGGGGATAGTACGAAAGAGACTTTGAATGGCGCTTGATGTTCTGATTGTCGATGATGAAGCGGATATCCGCGAACTTGTTGCCGGTGTGCTGGAGGATGAGGGTTTCGAGACCCGACTAGCGGCGAGCAGCGAAGAAGCGCTCGAAGCGCTTGCGACGCGGCGCCCGTCTCTGGTGCTGCTCGACGTCTGGCTGCAGGGATCGCGCCTGGACGGTCTCGAACTGCTTGAGGAAATTAAGCAGCGTGATCCCACCATCCCCGTTCTGATGATCTCCGGCCACGGCAATATCGATACGGCCGTCGCCGCCATTCGCCGGGGCGCTGTCGATTTCATCGAGAAGCCGTTCGAGTCCGACCAACTGCTGCACATCGTCTCGCGCGCCACCGAGACGGAGCGGCTGCGGCGCGAGAATCAGGTGCTGCGCGCCCGCTTCGGCCAGGAAGAGGAGCTGACCGGCACCAGCAATGCGATCAATTCCGTGCGCGCCACCATCAAGAAGGTGGCGGGGACGGGGAGCCGCGTGCTCATCACCGGGCCTGCGGGCGTCGGCAAGGAAGTCGCCGCGCGCATGCTGCACAATTGGTCCGGCCGCACCGATGGGCCGTTCGTCATCGTGACCGCCGCGCGCATCGAGCCCGAACGGGCCGAGGAGGCGCTGTTCGGCGTGGAAACCAATGACGGCGTCATCCGCCCCGGCCTGCTGGAGCAAGCCCATGGCGGCACGCTGTTCCTGGACGAGATTGCCGACATGCCGCTCACGACGCAGGGCAAGATCCTGCGCGTGCTCACCGACCAGAGCTTCACCCGCATCGGCGGCCAGCGGCAGGTGAAGGTCGACATCCGCGTCATCTCCTCGACCGCGCGCGACCTCAAGGAAGAGATCGCCCAGCGCAATTTCCGCGAGGACCTCTATTATCGCCTGAACGTGGTTCCCCTCGTGATCCCGCCGCTTGCCGAGCGCCGCGATGACATTCCGGGGCTCGTTGAGCATTATCTCGCGCGCTTCGCCGCCGAGCGGGGGATGCCCGCGCCGATGATGGCGGCAAATGCCATGGCCGCGCTGCAATCCGCCGACTGGCCGGGCAATGTCCGGCAGCTGCGCAACGTGGTCGAGCGCACCATCATTCTGGCGCCGATGCAGCCCGGTGGCACGATCGAGCTCGATATGCTGCCGGCGGAAGCGACCGGCGGCAATGAGGATCATGGCCTCTCCAGCGCGATCATGGGGGCGCCGCTGCGCGAGGCCCGCGAGAATTTCGAGCGGGAATATCTGCGCATTCAGATCAAGCGCTTTTCAGGGAACATTTCCCGAACCGCAGCATTCATCGGCATGGAGCGCTCGGCGCTGCATCGCAAGCTCAAGTCATTGGGCCTGGGCGAGGGGCGGGATTGAGCCGCGCTGGGGTGAGAAACAGCAGGTTTTTTGTGCACTGCGGCAGAGCATGGCTGGATTTTGGCCGCGATATCGCTTAAGTTCCACCTATCTGGAAAGAAATCGACGTCCGGATTGGACGCGATGCGGGCTACGACCCGCCAATAACGGAGTAGAAAATGGCCGATAAACTGAACAATCTGCAGGACATTTTTCTCAACAGTCTCCGCAAGAGCAAGACGCCGGTCACCATGTTCCTGGTCAAAGGCGTTAAACTGCAGGGAATCGTCACCTGGTTTGACAATTTCTCTGTGCTATTGCGCCGCGATGGCCAGACGCAGCTTGTCTACAAGCACGCGATTTCGACCGTGATGCCGGCCCACCCCATCGATCTTTCGCGGATCGAATCCGCCTTCTCCGCCAATGAGCGCAAGCCCAAGCTTTTGCAGGAGATCTTCCTTTCCGCCGTACACAAGTCGGGCGAACCGGTGACCATGTTCCTGGTGAACGGCGTCATGCTTCAGGGCGATATCTCCGCTTTCGACCTTTTCTGCATGCTGCTGCAGCGCGATGGCCTCGTCCAGCTTGTCTACAAGCATGCTATTTCCACGGTGCAGCCCGCGCATCCGCTCGATCTCTCCGGAGAGACCGATGAGGATGACGACTGAGCATCGGCGGGACTGACCCATCGCACATTTCACAGAACGTGAGGAAGTAGCGCGGGGCGCCCGCGCGCTGGTCGTCCATGCTGATCTGGGCGGCCGGCAGCGCCGCGACGTGTCCGCGCGACTGGAGGAGGCGAGGGGCCTCGCCATCGCCATCGGGCTCGATGTGGTCGAGTCAGTCGTTTATCGCGTGCGCCAGTCCCGCCCCGCCACGCTGTTCGGGTCCGGGCAGGTCGAGGAGATCGCAGGGCTCATCGAGCGGGCGGGCGCGGAACTGGTCGTGGTGGACAACAGCCTGACGCCGATCCAGCAGAGCAATCTCGAAAAGGCGTGGTCGGCCAAGGTGATCGACCGCACCGGCCTCATCCTCGAAATTTTCGGCGAGCGCGCGGCGACGGCGGAGGGGCGGC
>JAFKLU010000452.1 GCA_017304105.1 Sphingomonadales bacterium | reverse complement strand
ATGCGGGTCGGGCCAGCGCGCGATATCGCCGGCGGCATAGATGCCGGGCACGCTGCTTTCGAGGAAGGCGTTGACGAGCACGCCCTTGTCGAGCGCGAGGCCCGCCTGCTCCGCGAGCGCAAGCCGCGGCCTGACGCCGATGCCGACGACGACGAGATCGGCCTCGAGCATCGCCCCGCTCTTGAGGCGGACCGTGCTACCCTCGATCGCCGCAACCGTATCCTCGAGATGGAACACCACGCCGTGCTCCTCATGCAGCGCGCGCACGAAGTCGCCCATCTCAGGCCCCAGCACCCGCTCCATCGGGCGCTTGTCGGGCGCCACGACATGCACCTCGATATCGCGTGCCCTGAGCGCCGCCGCCACCTCCAGGCCGATGAAGCTGGCACCGATCACCACGACGCGCCGCGCGCCCGCGGCAGCCGCGATGATGGCGCGGCAATCGGCAAAGGAGCGCAGCGTATGCACATGCGGCAACGCGGCGCCGGGAATGGCAAGGCGCACCGGTTCGGCGCCGGTCGCCAGCAACAGCCGGTCATAGGGAAGGGTCTCGCCGGCCGCCGTCACGACACGGCGCGCGCTGCGCATAGAAGCCGTCCGATTGCAGCGGCACCCACTCTTCCGGCGCGCTGCCGGCGAGATAATCCTTGGACAGGTTCGGCCGGTCGACAGGAGCATCGGCATCGGCGCTCAACATGGTGATGCGGCCGGCAAAGCCCTGCCGGTGCAGCATCTCGGCCGCCGCGAAACCCGCCGCGCCGCCGCCGACGATGACGATCCGCTCCGGGGCACCGGCCGGCGCCTGGCGGGCGGGAGCGCCCGCGCGCCTGCCGCTGACGAAAATGCGGCCAGCGCGCTGCTCGACCTGCCAGCACGAGAGCGGGTTGAAGGCCGGCGCATGGGTGGCTTCGCCGGTGCGCAGATCGAAACAGGCATGGTGCCATGGGCAGCGCACGGTGGTGCCCTCCACCAGGCCATCGGCAAGCGGGCCATGATAGTGGCTGCAATAGGCGCCGACGGCGAAGATCCCCCCGCCCGAGCATACCACCAGCACATCCTCGTCACCGACATGGCCGATCAGCTTGCCATGCGTGAGATCGGTGAACGAGACGCCCTTGGTCAGATCGGGCCCGCTCGGCTGTGCTTGCTGTTCGCTCATTGAAACCTCCTCGAGGGCGGCGCACCAACGCCGCACCGCCATGCTGCGCCCGATGACGCAACTCCGATAGAGGTTAGAGTCGTATCAAACTGGATTGGTTCCCGGCGACGCGTCAGCCAAGGCTAGAACCAGGTGGCCTCGCCATCGGCGAAGCGGAGCACCCTGCCCTGCCAGATGTCGCGGATCGGCGCGACGTCGGTCGAGTCGCCCGCGAGCAGCACCATCAGCGCGCGAGCGGTGCCGCCATGGGCGACCATGACGGTATCCCGATCAAGCTCGTCGACCACCGGCCGCATGCGCTCGATCAGCATGGCGTAGCTCTCGCCATCGGGGGGAACCATGTGCCACTTGTCGTTCTCGCGCGCGGCGGCGGCAAGCGGATCGGCGCGGCGCACCTCCTTCCAGGTCAGGCCTTCCCATTGGCCGAA
>JAFKLU010000247.1 GCA_017304105.1 Sphingomonadales bacterium | reverse complement strand
TGCTGCTATGGTTCGAGCAACACGCAACGATGGAACGTGCGATCCTGCGAGAGAAGCAGATCAAGAAGTGGCGCAGAGCCTGGAAACTCGATTTGATCGAGCAGGCGAACCCGGACTGGCATGATCTGGCAGCCAAACTTGGCTTTGAAATGATAGGGCGACTGGATTCCCGCGTGCGCGGGAATGACGGAGAAGGATGCGGTCCGCTTCCCACCCCCTTCGCGCCGTCCATCGGTCCTTTTTCGCTCTCGAAAGCGGCTTTACTTCGCTCGAAATTTCTTCACGCTACCTTGCCGCCATATTCCGCCGGCACGAACCGCAACACGCCCGCGATCCGCGCCTCCCCGCTGTCGCTGGGATGATTGACCCCATCGTTCACGATCACCTCATCGAAGTCGAAGGGGCTGATCCCTGCGAGGCAGGCAACGTTCACCCCATATTGGTCGGGATTCGAACGCCTTTTGTGATGGGTGTAGATGCCGCATTTCGAGCAGAAATAATGCTGCGCCGTGCCCGTGTTGAACGTGTAGCGGGTCAGCGCCTCCTCGCCGGCTGTGATGACAAAGCCATCGCGGGTCGCGGTCACGGCAATGGCGCCGCGCATCCGGCAGATCGAGCAGGTGCATCGCCGCGCGGAGCGCAGCCCCTGAGGCAGCGTCACATGGAAGCGCACGGTGCCGCAATGGCAGGCGCCCTCGCGCTGCGAGATGTCCAAATCCATCATCTGTTCCCCTTTCGTTCAGCGATTCGCCGTGGCATAAGCCCCGCATGGCGCCGGCGCCCGATCAACACCGCAAGATCATCCATGTCGACATGGATGCCTTCTATGCTTCCGTCGAACAACGGGACAATCCCGAGCTGCGCGGCCTGCCGGTCGCGGTCGGCGGGGGCGGACCGCGCGGCGTCGTCGCGGCGGCGAGCTACGAGGCGCGCAAGTTCGGCGTGCGCTCGGCCATGCCCGGCGCGCAGGCGCGGCGGCTCTGCCCGGACCTATTGTTCGTGCGCGCGCGGTTCGAGGCCTATCGGGAAGTCTCGCAGCAGATCCGCGGCATCTTCGAGCGGTTCACCGACATCATCCAGCCGCTCTCGCTGGACGAGGCCTATCTGGACGTCACGCAGAACAAGCTCGGCATCGTTTCGGCTACCTATATCGCCCAGGAGATCCGTCGGCTGATCCGCGAGGAAACGGGCCTTACCGCCTCGGCCGGCGTCTCGTGCAACAAGCTTATCGCCAAGCTCGCCTCGGACCAGAACAAGCCCGATGGCCTGTGCGTGGTGAAGCCCGAGCAGGCGGAGGCGTTCATGGCGGCGATGCCGGTGGCGCGCATCCACGGCGTGGGGCCGGTGACGGCGCGACGCATGGCCAAGCTCGGCATCCATACCGGCGCGGACCTGAAAGCCTGGCCCATGGCGGCGCTGCAGCGCCATTTCGGCAAGGCGGCGGCCTTCTACCATGGCGCGGCGCGCGGCATTGACGAGCGCCCGGTGCGCGAGCGCGAGACGCGCAAGTCGATCAGCGTCGAGGACACGTTCGCCAGCGATATCGGCGCGGAAGGCCAGCTCGTCGCGGAGCTGGAGAAGATCGCGGCGCGCCTGTGGCAGCGCGTCACCGCCTCCAACGCGCTGGGGCGCACGGTAACGCTCAAGATCAAGCTGGGCGATTTCCGCATCCTCACGCGATCACGCACGCTGCCCGCGCCGCCCGGCGATGCGGAGGATCTGCTCGCCATCGGCGCGGAGCTGCTCCGCGCGCAATTACCGCTGCCTATTGGCGCGCGCCTGCTCGGCCTTGGCCTCTCCAACCTGATTGGCGAGGACGAGGACGAGATCGAGATGGACCCGCAGCTGCGCCTCGCCTTTGGCTGAGCGCGCTTACCGAGCGCTGTTCCGCCGGGATCAACCCTGCAGAGCCGGAAAATCCATTGGCTACAACGAAGGCCCCTGCACCGCCTTGCTGCGGGGCGCTGCCTGCTTGGCGGTGAGCGCGTCCATCATGCCGGCCGGGGGATTGCCTGCCTTGGCATAATCGATCGCCGACTGGCCCGCGAGCGCATCGCGCTTGTTGGGGTCGGCGCCGTTATTCATCAGCAGCCGCACCATTTCCAGATCGCGCATCTGCACGGCGCGAATGAGCGGCGTCTCGCCCCGGCTGTTCGCCTGATTGGGATTGGCCTTGCGGGAGAGGAGGAGTTGCGCGCCTTCCACGAAGCGCTTTTCGACCGCCAGCATCAGCGGGCTGCGGCCATCATTGTCGGCCAGATCCGGCCGGGCGCCGCGCGCGAGCAGATAATTCGTCATGGTGAGATCACGCCGGTTGATGACGATCAGCAGCGCCGTCTCTCCGGTCGTCTTGTCCTTGGTGTTGATCGGCGTGACGCCCGGCTGCTCAAGGAACTTGAGGATGTCCTCGGTATTGGATTTACGGATCGCTTCCAGGAACTTGTAGCTATCCGAAAATTGCGCCGCCGCGGGCCGGGCAAGAAAGCAGAGGGCCACGGCCGCGAGCAGCACGGCCAGCCAATGGGCTGCGGGCGTCATGCGGTTTTGGCTAAGCGGCGTCACGGCTCTGGTTCCCCCTGTGTCGTCTGGGCGCGTCTGCGGTTGCGCTGGCTTCAATAGCAGGGCATGGCTGGCCATGTCATGAACAAAGCCGCCAAGAATATCCTTTTCCTTTCCGTGGCCTTGGCGCTGGCGGGGTGCGGGACGAGCCCGTCCGCGAACGAAGCCGGCACGGCCGCCCAGGGCAACCTCGTCGGCGCCAAGATCGGCGGCGACTTCGCGCTGACCGACCAGAACGGCAAGACCGTGCGCTGGGCCGACTTCAAGGGCAAGTATCGCCTCGTCTATTTCGGCTACACTTATTGCCCGGACGTCTGCCCGCTCGACCTCACGCACATCATGGCTGGCTACCGCCTGCTGGAACGGAGCGACCCGGCGAAGGCGGCGAAGATCCAGCCGATCTTCATCACCGTGGACCCGCAGCGCGATACGCCGGGCGTCATCAAAACCTATACCGCCGCCTTCCACCCCAAGCTCATCGGCCTCACCGGCACGAGCGAGCAGATCGAGGCGGTGAAGAAGGCCTTCGTCGTGGTGGCCTCCAAGGAAGGCGACCAGAAGGCGACGGAGAATTATCTCGTCAACCACACCCGCACGCCCTTCCTCTTCGGCCCCGATGGCGAACCGATCGCCCTGGTCCCGATCGCCGAAGCGGGCGCCAAGCAGGATCAGGCTGCGCAGGAAGTGCGCGATTTCCTGAGCCAGTTCGTCGAATGAGCTTCTGGGAGCAACCGCTCGAGACGCTGGACCGGGCGCAATGGGAGGCGCTGTGCGACGGCTGCGGCAAATGCTGCCTGCACAAGGTGGAGGATGCCGACACGGGTCGCATCTATCCCACCAACGTCGCCTGCCGCCTGCTCGACACGCAGACGGCGCGCTGCGCCAACTACCGGCACCGCCGCGCCTTCGTGCCCGATTGCCTGCGCCTGACGCCCGCCAAGCTGCGGAACATCGTCTGGCTGCCGGAAAGCTGCGCCTATGTGCTGCGCGCCCAGGGCAAGCCGCTGCCGGACTGGCATTATCTGATCTCCGGCGATGCCGAATCGGTCCATCGCGAGGGCCATTCCGTGCGGGGGCGGGTCATTTCCGAGACGCTGGCCGGCGACCTGGAGAACCATATTGTCGAGCGCCCGCTCTGAGCATGAACTCGCGCTGGCGGGCGGCGCCTTCATCCCGCTGATCGTTCAGCGCCACGGCCGCGCGCGGCGCATGAAACTGCGCTTCGACGGGCTCGGCGACCGGGCACTGCTCACCATTCCGCCCCGCGCCTCCCTGCGCAGCGCGCTCGACTGGGCCCGGCAACATGCCGGCTGGGTGGAGAGCCAGCGCGCGCGGGCGGGCAGCCGGGTGACGCTGGGCGACGGCGCGCTGATCCCGGTGGAAGGAGAGCCGCTGCGCATCATCGCCACCGGCGCACCGACCCGCGCGATCCGGCAGGAAGGCGAGACATTGCTCGTGGGCGGCCCGCCCGAACTGGCCGGCGCGCGGCTGCTGCGCTGGCTCAAGGCCCATGCGAAAGCGGTGCTGGCGGCGGAGAGCGAGGCGCTTGCGGCGCGGCACGGCCTGCCGCTCGGCCGCGTCTCCATCGGCGATCCGCGCGGGCGCTGGGGAAGCTGCTCGGCACGCGGCGACATACGCTATAGCTGGCGGCTGATCCTCGCGCCGCCGCATGTGCGCCTCGCCATCGTGGCGCACGAGGTCGCGCATTTGAAGCACATGCATCACGGACCGGATTTCCATGCCTTCGTGGCGGAGATCGCGCCGGTCAGCCCGGCTGCGGCAAGCGCCTGGCTGAAGCGGCACGGGCGGGATCTGCATCGCTACGACGCCTGACCGGCGGCGGCCAGCCGCAGCCCGGGCGCCAAGCCTAGCTTAAAAGCCCAAGCGCGGCTCAGGGCCGCGTCTGGGCCGGAGTTGCGCGCGGCGTGGGCGCTGCCGATGGACGTGCGGTGGGCGCCTGGGCGGGCGCCGGCTTGGGCTGGGCCGGGCGCGGGGTGCGGCCCAGCACGTCATCAATCCAGCGCTGATCGATCCGCTGCGGCGCGGTGGCGGCGCCGGTCGCGTCCGGCGTCGCGGCGCTGCCATCCGTGCCGTCCTCATCGCCCTGCGCGGAAGGGGCGGGCTCGAGCGGCATCCCGTTCTCGTCCACCATCATGCCGTTGTCCGGCTGGCCATAGGCTTCCTCGTCCGGCTCAAGCTGCCACTCGGGCAGGGTGACTTCCGTCTCGAAATTCTCGACCGGCCGGTTGGCGGTGGCCACCTTCATATAGGAAGCGAACGCCCGCGCCGGCGCACGCCCGCCGGCGAGGCCCGGGATGGCGCGATTATCGTCCCGGCCCATCCACACGCCGGTGGTGAGGCCGCTCGAGAAGCCGATGAACCAGCCATCCTTGTTGCTGCTCGTCGTGCCGGTCTTGCCCGCGACCGGGCGGCCGATCTGCGCGGCGCGGCCGGTGCCCGTGTTGACGGCAGTCTGCATGAGGTCGGTCATGCCTGCCGCCACCCAAGGCGCCACGAGCACGCGGCTGGTATCGTCCTGATGCTCATAGAGCACCTCGCCGTCCGCCGTCGTCACCTTGAGGATGCCATAGGGCTTCACCGCCACGCCCTTGCGCGCGACGCTGGCAAAGGCCTGCGTCATGTCGATCACCCGCACTTCGGACGTGCCGAGCACCATGGAGGGGTGCGTGTTGATGGTAGTGGAGATGCCGAAGCGCCGCGCCATGTCCGCGACGGTCGGGAAGCCGACCTCCATGCCGAGCTTCGCCGCGATGGTGTTGATCGAATAGGCGAAGGCGGTGCGCACGTCGATCTCGCCGACATTCTTGCGATTGTCGTTGCGCGGGGTCCAGCCGTTGATCGTCACCGGGCTGTCGTTGACGCGCGTCTCGGGCGTGTAGCCCGCTTCGAGCGCGGCGAGATAGACGAACAGCTTGAAGGATGAGCCCGGCTGCCGCTCCGCCACGGTCGCGCGGTTATAGTTGGAACTGATATAATCAAGCCCCCCGACCATGGCGCGCACTGCGCCATCCCGATCGAGGCTGACGAGCGCGCCCTGCGCCCCGCCCGGCACATTGGCCTTGATGGCCGCCACCGCCGCGCGCTGTAGCTTGAGGTCGATGGTGGTATAGACGTCGATCGGCTGCTCCTGATCGTCGATCAGCGTCTCGAGCTGGGGCAGCGCCCAGTCCGTGAAGTAGCGCACCGAATCCTGCGCCTTCTCCGGCGCCATCTTGACGTCAGACAGATCCACCGCCGCCCGCTCGGCCGGGGTGATGTCGCCATTGGCTTCCATCACGTCGAGCACGACGCCCGCGCGCCCCTGCGCTGCCTCCACGTCCGCCGTGGGCGAATAGGACGAGGGCGCCTTGACCAGCCCGGCGATGATCGCCGCCTCGGCAAGATTGAGGCTTGTCGCCGGATGATCGAAGAATTTCCGGCTCGCCGCGTCCACGCCATAGGCGCCGCCGCCGAAATAGACCTTGTTGAGATAGAGCTCGAGGATCTGCTGCTTGGAGAATTTGCGCTCCAGCGCCAGCGCCAGGATCATCTCGCGCAGCTTGCGGCCAGCGGAATAGCTGTTGTTGAGGAAGATGTTGCGCGCCAGCTGCTGGGTGATGGTGGAAGCGCCCTGCAGCCGCCGGCCTTCTCCGCGGCGCACATAGCCCATCCACACCGCGCGGGTCATGCCGATCGGGTCCACCCCCGGATGCATGTAGAAGCGCTTATCCTCGACGGAAACGAGCGCGCGCGTCATCACCTCGGGGATCTGGCTCGCCGAGAGCCAGCGGCCATAGCTCGGCCCGAGCGACACGATGACGGTGCCGTCCGCGGCATGTACGCGGATCATCTGCCCATTGGGCGAGCTTTTCAGCGCATCGAAGCTGGGGCCGGAAGAACCAGAGTCGCGCGCGGCTTCCCGTTTGTGCCTTGGCCATGCCTCGCTGTTTCGCTCCGCCTGATCGCGCGTCAATCACGCACGACGCTACAAGCGCCGCGCGCCTTTACAAGCGCTGAATATCCTGATGCCGTGGCGCCCGTTACGCGTCATCCGCCTCGAAGTCGAGCGCGGCGCTGTTCATGCAGTAGCGCAGGCCCGTCGGCCCGGGTCCATCGGGGAAGACATGGCCCAGATGCCCGTCACAGCGCGCGCAGCGCACCTCGACCCGGCGCATCCCGTGGCTGGTATCGGCGATTTCGGTGACGACCTCATCCTCCACCGGCGCGGTGAAGCTGGGCCAGCCCGAGCCGCTGTCATATTTGTGCCCGCTGTCAAACAGGGGCAGGCCGCAGCCGGCGCAATGATAGATGCCCTGTTCCTTGTTGGCATTATATTCGCCGGTAAACGCACGCTCCGTGCCATGCTCGCGCAAGACATGATATTGCTGAGGGGTCAGGCGCTCGCGCCACTCGGCATCGGTTAGATCAAGCTTGTCCATGGCGCGAATATCGGTTGCGCAGAGGGTAGCGTCAACGGGTGTCGATAACATATGAGGGGGCAAGCCTCTTTCGCCCGGTGCATAAGGAAAGCCATGAGCGCCGACGCTTCCGCCCTGCCCGCACAGACTGTCTCCCCGCTTTCGGTCCCCATTTTCCGTGCGGTCTGGCTCGCCAGCATGTCCTCGAACTTCGGCGCGCTGATCCAGTCGGTCGGCGCCTCCTGGATGATGACGTCTCTGGCGGGTTCGCCGGAGATGATCGCGCTGGTTCAGACGTCCACCAGCCTGCCGATCATGCTGTTCTCGCTCTGGGCCGGGGCGATCGCGGACAATCTCGACCGGCGGAAGGTGATGCTCGCGGCGCAAAGCTTCATGCTGCTCGTCTCGGTGACCCTCGCCCTGGCGGCATGGTTCGGCCTGATGACGCCATGGCTTCTGCTCTCGCTCACCTTCCTCATCGGCTGTGGCACGGCGCTCAATTCCCCCGCATGGCAGGCCTCGGTCGGTGACATGGTGCCGCGCGCGGCGCTGCCGAGCGCGGTGGCGCTGAACTCCATGGGCTTTAACATCGCGCGGAGCGTCGGCCCTGCGCTCGGCGGCGCGATCGTCGCGGCGGCCGGCGCTGCCGCCGCCTTCGCGATCAACGCGGCGAGCTATGTCACGCTGCTCGCCGTGCTGTTCCGCTGGAAGCCGAGCCCGCCCGAGCGCGTGTTGCCGCGCGAGCGGCTCGGCGTCGCGATGGGCGCGGGGCTGCGCTA
>JAFKLU010000246.1 GCA_017304105.1 Sphingomonadales bacterium | reverse complement strand
ATCCGGTCGGTCACTTTCCAGGCGAACTGGCCGAACAGGGCGGCGCTGGTGTTGTCGAGATGGATCTCGTTGCGCCCGGTGACGCCGTTGAGGACGCTCGGATCACAGGCGAGCAGGTTCGAAGCGGATCCCGCGCAGGCGCTGGAGCCCACGGGCACGCTGCTGCCGGGATTGATCAGCCAGCGGCTTGCCGACGCGCCCAGCGACTCGGTGCCCTGCGTGCGGACGGTCTGGTGGAAGGCGAATGCGCCGACCACGAAGTCGAACCGGTCGGCCGAGTAATTATAGCGGAATTCCTGCGTGTACTGGTTCTGCTGCGAGGGATTCTGCGACTTGGTGGTGATCGGCAGGCCCGTGAAGTCACGGTCGTTTGCGGGTACCCAGTCCCAGAAACGCCAGGCGGAGACGGAGGTCAGCGTGCCGGCGCCCAGATCCCACTTCACGCGCAGGCCCACGCCGCCGATCTTGTTGCCCGCGCTCAGGTCCGCATCGATGTCGGTCAGGCGATCGAACGGATTGCGGCTGACGACCTGATAGCTCTGCGCGGCGGCGAGTGCTTCATATTGCCGGTTGAGCGGGCGCTGGGTCGCGCCGACGCGCACGAACACGGTGCCGCAGCATTCCGGGTCCTGCGTGCTGAAATCACCCGAAAGAGTGATGTCGAGATTGTCGTTCGGGCGGAACAGCAGCTGGCCGCGCAGGCCGATATTGTCCTGCTCGTTGATCCAGTTGCCCGAAGCGACGTTGAAGATCGTGCCGCGCCGGCTGGTGGAGGAGACCGCGATGCGGGCGGCGACCGTTTCCGAGAGCGGGCCGGAGACAGCGGCCTTGGCCTGCTTGAAGCCGAGATTGCCGATCGAGACCTCGGCGCGGCCCTCGAAATTGAAGGTCGGCTGGCGCGTGGTGATGTTGATGGCGCCGGCGGTTGTGTTCTTGCCGTAGAGCGTGCCCTGCGGTCCGCGCAGCACCTCGATCTGGTCGACATCCAGAAAGTCGAACGTCGCGGAGGCGACGCGGGAATAATAGACGTCGTCCACATAGATGCCCACGCCCTGCTCGAACCCATCATTGGTGAGGCCGAAGGGCGCGCCGATGCCGCGGATGCTGAGCGATGTGTTGCGGGGATTGGACGAATAATATTGCAGCGTCGGCGTGAGCTGCTGCAGCCGGCCCACGTTGAAGCTTCCGGTATTGTCGATCTGCGCGCCGCCGATCACGGAGATGGCGAGCGGCACGTCCTGCGCGGTCTCCTGCCGGCGGCGGGCGGTGACGATGATGTCGCCTTCGCCACGCTCGGCCTGCGGCACGGCAGGATCGTTCTGCGGGAGCGGTGCGGCGGCGTCCTGAGCGAGCGCGGGAAGATGAAAAAGGAGCGCCGCGGCAAGCGCGCTCGTGGACAAGATGGACCTGCGGACCATGGATAACCCCTTGTTGTCATAAGAAAAAAGGGATGCATATGGTGGTCCGGTCAGCATCAAGATATGGGAAGCTGAGTGAACGCCAGGCGCGCCGGGCCCGCCGGCGGACGAGGATCAGGCGGTCAGCCGGGTCTTCTCGGTGACCTCGATCTGGACGAGCCGGCCCTCGTGCACGGTGAGGTGCACCGCGCCGAATTTGAGCTTCTCCAGAGCCTGCCGAACGAGCGCGATTCCCCCGGCATTCGGGTCCTTCTGCTCCGGCGAGATGGGCTTTGGCGATGACTGCGACATGGTTCCTCCTCGTACGCGGTCGTTGAGTCGCACCGCTGTGCGTGGCGTGAAACTTAACTCAATCAGTAGAATTGACAATGGGGCTGCGATGAAGATTTGCTTTTGCGCGGTGAAATGCGGCTTGGGGAAGGGAGGTTTTCAACGTTAAGATATTGATTTGGCTTATCTATTGCCGAAACGCCGGAGCCTGCGGCGCGAGAAGTTCCGCGTCGGGATCATTTACGGACGCCCACGCTTGCGCCGGGCTAATGGTCAGAGAGGGGGCGGTCGCCCTGCGCACGCGCGGCGCCATCCGTTCGCCAGCGTGCCCCCGGCGAGCAACAGCCTCGCCTATTTCGCCGGCCCGTTGGTGATCGCCTTCACCACGCGGCGGGCGAACAGCCATTTGCCGTCCTTGCGCACGAGCTGGTCCTCATAGCGGCCGGACAGCAGGGCAATCGGGCGTTTCTTCTCGTCCGGCACCATCCAGAGCGACATGGAGGTGGCATGGGCGCGATCGGGACCATCGAAGGTCACCACCTCATTGTAGAAGAGGTGGAAATTGGGCTCGCCCACCCCGTCCGGGTTGGCGGCGAAGACCTGCCGCATCATCTCGCCGGCAGCCGGCCCTTTCGCTTCCCGCCCGCCGCCGGCGACATAGACGCCGTCCGTGCCGAACAGCTTGCCGAAGCCCTCGAAATCGCGCGCATCGAGCGTCGCGCCATAGGCCATGAGCAGTGCGTGGATCTCCGCGCGGTCCGCCGCCTCGTTGCGTTGGGCGGCGACAGGGAGTGCGGCGCCCAGCGAGGCGAGGAGGACCGCGAGGCGCAGGGCCGCGCTGCGGCGGAAGCGGGCGGCCAAGCCGTGATGCCGGGGCTTGCGCTCCGGCGAGAGCGGACGGTTGTGCGATGCCATCATGCTCTCACCGATCATTGCTGCTTGGCCCGCCGCGCCTGGATCTGCTTCATCCATTCCTCCGGGGTCGGCATGATCGGATAGTCGACGCGGCGCAGGATCTTCCACTGGCCGTCCTCGCGGATCAGCTCATCCTCATAGCGCCCGGCCAGCGCAGGCTGCGGCTCGCCATTCGGCCCCCGCATGATGAGCAGATGCCGCGAGCGGGCCGTGGCGCGGTCGCCCTGCACGTCCACCTGCGGATTGGAGCTGATGTGGTAGCTCTCGTTGTTCACATAGCCGGGCGGCGGCGGGCCGTAGAGATCGACCAGCATCTTGTGGATCGCCTCCCGCCCCTTGTGCACGTTCTTGCCGTTCACCCATTCGCCTTCCCTGGCGAACAGGTTCGCATAGCCGGCATAGTCGCGCGCATCCTGCGTCGCGGAATAGTCGACCAGCACCCGGCGGATGGCGAGCTCATCCTCCACTTTCTGCAGGCGCTGTTCGACCGAGGCGCCGGGGCGCTGGGCGACGGCATAGACGCCCATGCCGGCGACGAGCAGGGCAAGGCTGCCCTGCAGGATGATGCGGGGGAGTGTCATGATCTGCCTCATTCTCCGTTCTGCGCGGCGATGATCTTTGCCCATTCCTCGCGATTGGGCATGATGTCGTTGGCGACGCGCCGCTTGATCTTCCAGCCCGCGCCATCGCGCACCAGACTGTCGGTGTAGATGCCGGCGAGCGAGGGCACGGGCCGCCCGTCCTTGCCGCGCATCACGAAAAGGTAGCGTGAGACGGCAGTGGCGGTGTCGCCGGTCACGTTGACCTGCGGATTGCTGATGATGTGGAAGTTCGCCTTGTTCTCCGCGCCATCCGGGCCGAGCATGGTCAGCATCTTTTCGATTGCCGCGCGGCCCTTGTGCGTGGCGCCGGCATTCGTCCATTCGCCATCCGGCGTGAACAGCGCGGCATAGGCCTTGTGGTCGCGGCCATCGAGATGGGCGGCATAGTCGACCTGGATGCGGCGGATCGCCAACTCGTCCTCCACCTTGCGCAGCCGCGCCTCCACCGATCCCGCCGTGCCCTGCGCGCTCGCCGCGACGGGCAGGGCCACCAGTGTGGCGGCCATCAGCCAACGGATCATGCTCGTCTTCCTCCCCTTGCGCTTCGCCCGAGATGCACTTGCGTTTGTCAACTCTAGTCGAGCATATGCCCCTGTGCCACTGCCCATCCGGCATCGCGATGATTGGGTGAGAACTGCACTTTTGCGTGGAGAGGACGTTAGAGCCATGGACTATCGCTATCTGGGCCGCAGCGCCCTCAAGGTCTCGCCCCTGTGTCTGGGCGCCATGATGTTCGGCGGGGCGACCGACGAGCCAGTCGCCAAGCGGATCATCGACAAGGCGCGCGATCAGGGCATCAACTTCATCGACACGGCGGACGGCTATAATGGCGGCAGGTCGGAAGAGGTCGTCGGCCGCGCGATCAGCGCGCAGCGCGATCACTGGGTGCTGGCGACCAAGTTCGGCCACACCTTCGGCCCCGGTCCCAATCAGGGCGGCCAGTCGCGCAAGTGGATCATCCAGGATGTCGAGGCGAGCCTCAAGCGGCTGGGCACCGACTATATCGACCTGCTCTACTTCCATAAGGCGGATGTGAACGCGCCCTTCGAGGAGGGGCTGCGCGCGATCGACGACCTGATCGAGCAGGGCAAGCTGCGCTATTACGGCGTCTCCAACTTCAAGGGCTGGCGCATTGCGGAAATCTGCCGCGCGGCGGACGCGCTGGGTATGGACCGGCCAGTCGCGAGCCAGCCCCTGTACAACATGGTGGACCGTCTTTCCGAGGTGGAGCAGCTCCCCGCCGCCGGCCATTACGGGCTTGGCGTCGTGCCCTACAGCCCGCTCGCGCGCGGGGTGCTCAGCGGCAAATATGCGAGCGATGCGCCGCCGCCGCCGGATTCGCGGGTGGGTCGTGGCGATCCGCGCATCCAGCAGACCGAGTGGCGCCCGGAATCGGTCGCGATTTCGGAGGCGGTGAACCGGCATGCCGCCGCGCGGGGCATGACGCCGGTCGCCTTCGCTATCGCCTGGGTGCTCCGCAACCGCTTCGTCAGCGCCGCGATCGCCGGGCCGCGCACGGAGGAGCAGTGGGACAGCTACGGCGCGGCGCTGGAGGTCCAGCTCAACGCCGAGGACGAGGCCTTCGTCGACAGCCTGGTCGCGCCGGGCCATCCCTCGACCCCGGGCTATACGGACCCGGCCTATCCGATCGAGGGGCGGCAATTGCGGGGCTAGGGGCGCTTCCTCCCCTTTCCTGAAGGGTGACCGCTCCGGCGGAAGGCTTGATTTTGCCGCCGCCGGGCGATTTGATGCGCGCATGTTCAGCGATCCTCCGTCCGGCATCGACGCTCTGCACGACGCGCTGTTTGGCGGCGCCATCGTCCGCTTCTCGGGGCTTTCGGCGATGGCGGAGCTGGTGGCCTTCACGCGCGATTTTCTCGTCCGCCAGCTCGGGCCGCATGATCCGGTGCGCATCCATGAGGCGCTCGACCGGCAGGCGCTGGCCGAGGTGCTCTCGCAGGTGCAGCGCACCTTCTCCAATGCGCCAGAGACCAAGCGCCTGTGGCGCGCCTTGTTCGACGAGATCGGCTTGGATCCGCAGGATACCACGCGCGACCGGCTGTTCCTGCGCTTCCAGCCGCCGATCCCCGACGAGGGCGGCCCGCATGACGCGCGCTCGACCGCGACCGTGGGCTTTCATCGCGATAGCTGGGGCACCAATCTCTACGCGCAGGTCAACTGGTGGGCGCCGGTCCATCCGATCACGGCGGGGCGCACCTTCGCCTTCCTGCCCGAGCTGTTCGACCAGCCGATCCCCAATGATAGCGAGAGCTTCGACATTGCGCAGGTGATGGCGCACAACCGCGCCGCGCCGCCGGGCGCACCGCGCATGAGGATGACGCCCCGGCCGCTGGAGGAGATCGACGCGGCGCGCGGCCGGCCGGTGGTGATCGATCCGGGCGAGATCATCGCCTTCTCCTCCCAGCACGCGCATGTCGGCGTGCCCAACCGGACCGGCCACACCCGCATCTCGCTGGAGACGCGCAGCCTGCGCCTGTCGGATCTGCGCTCCGGGCGAGGCGCGCCCAATGTCGACGGGCGCGCGAGGTGGGTCGCTTACAGCCTCTTCCGCCGGCTTTCGGATGGCGAGGCGCTGGCACCGTTGCTCGGCGTCAACACCTTGGAACCTTTCGTCATTCACGAGGCTTGACGGGGTGGCGCGGGCGGATTCCGGCTGCTAGAGGCGCCCAAATTGCCATTATTCGGGACGTAATTGCTATCTCGATAGCCATCAACTGCGGCGCGTGCCCGATTTTCGGGTGAGTCCGCATTTACAAACAAAGCTGCAGGAAACGGCCGTGCCGATCCTTCATCGAATGCGACTGGGAGAGACGACCATGAAGACAATCCGCCTCATCGACAGCGGCCTCAGCCGCGCCACCCTCGCCGCAGTGCTTGCGCTCGGCGCGCCGCTGCCTGCGTTCGCGCAGCAGGGTGATGCCGCAGAGGACGCCTCCGCCCAGCCCGCCGAGGAGCAGGCCATCGTTGTCACGGGCTCGCGCATCTCGCGTGCCGGCTTTGATCAGCCGACCCCCGTCACCGTGTTCGGTGCCGAGCGCGCCCAGACGCTGGGCATCACCAACATCGCCGACGGCCTCAACCAGCTGCCGAGCTTCCGCGCCTCCTCGTCGCCGTCCAACGTGCAGTCGGCGGGCGGGAACGTCGGTGCGCGCATCCTCGATCTGCGCGCGCTGGGCGCGCCGCGCACGCTGGTGCTGGTCGACGGCCGCCGCTTCGTGCCGAGCACGGGCGAGGGCACGGTTGATATCAACCTCATCCCCTCGGGCCTGGTGCAGCGCACCGAGGTCGTGACCGGCGGTGCCTCGGCCGTCTATGGTTCGGACGCCGTCGCGGGCGTGGTCAACTTCATCCTCGACCGCAAGTTCGAGGGCCTCAAGGCGGAGGTGCAG
>JAFKLU010000245.1:4195-10902 GCA_017304105.1 Sphingomonadales bacterium | reverse complement strand
GTCGCCCCGCTGCCGGAGATGGTCGCGGCGGTGCGCAAGCATCCCAATTGCATGATCCTCGTCGACGAGGCGCACGGCATGGGCTTCTTCGGCGCCAATGGCCGGGGCGTCTATGAGGAGCAGGGGGTCGAGAAGGAAATCGACTTCGTGGTCGGCACCTTCTCCAAGTCGGTCGGCACGGTCGGCGGCTTCTGCGTCTCGGACCATCCCAAGTTCGAGGTTCTGCGCCTGATGTGCCGGCCCTATGTGTTCACCGCCTCGCTGCCGCCCAGCGTCGTTGCCACCGCCGCCACCTCGATCCGCAAGCTCATGCACGCAAGCGCCAAGCGCGCGCATCTCTGGGAGAACAGCCGGCGCCTGCACCAGGGGCTGCGCGATCTCGGCTTCACGCTCGGCACGCAGACGCCCCAGTCGGCGATCATCGCCGTCATCCTGACCGATCAGGCGCAGGCGGTGGCGATGTGGCAGGCCCTGCTGGAGCTGGGCCTCTACGTCAACATGGCGCGCCCGCCCGCGACGCCGGCCGGCACATATCTGCTGCGCTGCTCGCTGTGCGCCGAGCATTCGAGCGAGCAAGTCGGCCAGATTCTGGACATTTTCGCCGCCGCCGGACGCATGACGGGCGCGATTGCGGGCTGAGCCGGTTTCCGGAGGAAGGTGGACAAAGGGGATTTCCCCCGCCTTCCCCATGCACTAGACCCTCTCTAACATGGCTGAGGATGCCCAGTCCCTGGACGCGCTGACGGACGAGCCGCCGAGCTGGCGACGGTTCGTTCCCTTCGTGCTGGCAGTCATTTTCGCGGTCGCGCTCGCCGTCCTCATCTACCGCGCCGATCACGCCTCGGACCTGCGCGACCGTGCGATCGCGCTGCAGCGGCACAGTTATCAGGTCATGCTGCAGGCCAAGACCGTCGAGGCGCATATCGGCAGCGCCGAGACGCTGCTCGCCCGCTATGTGGTGAGCCACGATGCGGCGGTCGGCCGGCAGTTTCAGGACCAGTGGAACACGGCAATGCGCGAGCTGGTCGCGCTGGAGCGCACGACGCGCACCAATGCGCGGCAAAGCGCGGCCGCTGCCCGACTGCGCACCGCGATGAGCGAGCGCGGCGCGACGCTCACCGAGATCGCGCTGCGCGTGCGCTACGATCAGGCGCTCGGTGCGCTCGGCCAGCTTGAGGCGACACGCAAGGAGCCGTCGGTCCACGGCATTGCCGATGCGCTCAAGAGCATCAACGATCTCGCCGAGGGCGAGCGCCGCCGCCACAATGTGCAGGTCGATTATTCCGAATCCCAGGTCGATCGGCTCAACGACAGCTATGGCGTGATCGGCCTCGGCCTGCTGGTCGCGGTGGTCGGCGCGCTCTGGTTCGCCAATGCGGCGCTCAACGAGCGTGTCTTCGCGCGCCGGCTGGCCGCATCCGAGGCGGCGCGGGTCGATGATCTCGAAGTCGCGGTATCGCAGCGCACCGAGGAGCTGCGCGAGGCCAATGCGCGGCTCCAGCGGGAGATGGAGGAGCGCATTCAGGCCGAGCAGAGCCTGCGCCAGCTCCAGAAGATGGAAGCGCTCGGCAAGCTGACCGGAGGCATCGCGCACGACTTCAACAACATGCTCGCGGTCGTCATCGGCGGCATCGATGTCGCGCGGCGGCAGATTGCGCGAGATCCGGAAAAGGCCGCGGCGCATCTCGACGGTGCCATTGAGGGGGCCAATCATGCCGCCGCGCTCATCGAACGGCTGCTCGCCTTCGCCCGCGCCGAACCCTTGCAGCCCGACCAGCTGGACATCGACAAGCTGATCGCGGGCATGGAGCATCTGATCGCCCGGGCGATCGGCGCCGGCGTCAAGGTGGAGCTGCGGCTCGATGGCGGCGATTGGAGCATCTGGGCCGATCGCGCCCAGTTCGAGAGCGCCCTGGTCAACATGGCGATCAACGCGCGCGACGCGATGGACGGGCGCGGCACGCTCCGCATCGCGACGTGCCATGTCACCCTCGCCGAGAACGAGGTCGGCCAGTGCGCGCCCGGCGATTATGTCTGCCTGACCGTGAGCGACACGGGCTGCGGCATGACGCCCGAGGTGCTGGAGCGCGTTTTCGAGCCATTTTTCACGACCAAGCCGGTCGGCAAGGGCACGGGCCTCGGCATGAGCCAGATCTTCGGCTTCGTGAGCCAGGCCCATGGTGTCATCGACATCGTTAGCAGCCCGGGCGAAGGGACGCATGTGAAGCTCTATCTGCCGCGCCTGACGCCCGATCAGGCCGCCGCCGGGCAGGAGCGGTCCGCGACCGGTGAGGACGCGCTTGCCGCGCCTGCCGATGTGGAGGCGCTGACCATCCTGGTCGTGGAGGACGATCCGCGCGTGCTGCGCTCCACCCTCGCGGCGCTCTCGGCGCTGGGCCATACCGGCATCGCCTGCGATCATCCCTCCAAGGCGGCCGGGTTGCTCGCCCAGCGCCCCGACATCTCGCTCATCCTTTCCGACGTGCTGATGCCCGACATGTCCGGCCCGGAAATGGTCGCGGCACTGGCCGATGCGCTTGGCAAGCGGCCGGTCATCTTCGTGACCGGCTTCGCGGGGGACAAGGGCATGGCCGCGCAGATCGGCGGCTTCCCGATCGTGCGCAAGCCGTTCACGGTAACGCAGCTCGCCAGCGCCATCGGGGAAGTCATGGCCATGCGGCGGGACCAGCGCCAGGCCTCTCCGGCCGCCTGAACGATGCCCGGCCGCCACGCCCGTTCGAGACTCTTGGGTTGCGGCCTCGCGGCAACCATCCTACGGCCTCACGCATTCGCATGAGGATGCCGCAAGACCGCCGATGCTGACCGCCCTGGACCGCTATATGGCGCGCCTCATCGCGGTGCCGTTGCTCGCCAGCCTTGCCATCGCGGCAATGCTGCTGGTGCTGGACCGTATGCAGCGCCTGTTCGTCTTCGTCGCGACGGAGGGCGGCCCGGTGAGCGTGGTGTGGCGAATGCTCGCCAACCTGCTGCCGGAATATCTCGGCCTTGGCATCCCGATCGGCCTCATGCTCGGCATCCTGCTCGCCTTTCGCCGGCTGGCGCTCTCTTCCGAGCTGGACATCTTGCGTGCCGTGGGCCTGAGCTACACGCGCCTCCTCAAGGTGCCCTACATGTACGCGGCGGCGCTGGCGCTGCTCAATCTCGCCATTGTCGGCTTCATCCAGCCGGGCAGCAAATATGCCTATGAGCGGCTGCGCTTCGAGCTGCGTTCGGGCGCACTCGGCGCCTCGATCAAGGTGGGCGAGTTCACCCAGCTGGGCAATGACTTCACCATCCGAATCGAAGAGAGCGCGGATGAAGGCCGGCGCCTGACCGGCATCTTCGCGCGCATGCAGAGCAGCGGCGGCCAGTCCCTGGCGGTGACGGCCGCGCGCGGCCAGTTCCTCGCCACGGACGACCCGGACACGATCATCCTGCGCCTCTCCGAAGGCGTGCTCGTGCACAATGCGCCGAATTTCAACGAGCCGCGCATCCTCTCCTTCTCCAGCCACGATCTGCCCATCGACCTGCCGAAGATCGAGCAGTTCCGCACGCGCGGCGACGGCGATGTGGAGCTGAGTCTGCCTGAGCTGTTCAAGGCCGGCCTCTCGCGCGATACGCAGCTCGGCCGGGCGCAGGCCTGGTCGCATTTCAACTTCCGCGTGGCAGAGGTGGCGATGATGTTCCTGCTGCCGCTCGCCGCGGTGGCCTTCGCCATTCCGCCCAAGCGCTCCACCTCGGCGCTCGGCGTGTTCCTTTCTATCGTGTTCATCGTGACCTATCACAAGATCAACCAATATGGTCAGTCGGTCTCAGCGCTGGGGCAGATCGATCCGTTCCTCGCGCTGTGGGGGCCGTTCCTGCTGGTGGGGGGGCTGATCGGCTGGATGTATTATCAGACGGCCTATGTGCCGGGCGGCCAGCCGATCGGCGCGCTGGAACGCCAGTTTGCCAAGCTTCTCCGCTTGGGCAAATCGCTGTTCACCCGGTTCGGCGAGCGGCGCCGGCGCAAGGCGCGGGACGCCTAGATGCTGTTCAGCTTCTTCCCCTCGCGCTCGATCGCCGTCTATCTCGGCAAGACCTTCCTGTGGCGCTGCTTCGCCATGCTGGCCATGCTGGTGCTGGTGCTCCAGATGCTCGACCTGCTGAGCGAGGCTGGCAACGTGCTGTCCTACCCCGGCAATGGCGACGCCGAGCTGTGGCGCTACGTGTCGCTGCGCATGCCGCAGATCATCTCGCGCTTCCTGCCCTTCTCCGTGCTGCTCGGCACGCTCATCATGCTGGCCACGCTGAACGCCAACAGCGAGGTGATCGCGATGAAGTCCGGCGGGCTCTCGGCGCACCAGATACTGGCGCCGCTGATGCTTGCCAGCCTTGGCGTCGCGATCATCAGCTATGTGTTCAACGAGCGGGTGGTGGTGCGCGCCACGGCGACCCTCAGCGCCTGGGAGAATGCCAAGTTCGGCCCAATTCCGGGTGATCGGGGCATCAAGTCCAACATCTGGGTGCGGGACGGCGAAGACCTGATCCGCGCGGGCACGATCACCGGCGCGGGCAGCAACGCCCGGTTGCAGAATGTCGACATCTACGATCGCCATGGCGACAAGCTGGTCCAGATCATCTCCGCCAAGACCGGGCGGCTGACCAGCGAGGGCTGGCTGATGGAAGGCGTGCGCGTGTTCGACGTGGTGCGCGGCACCAGCCGCGAGGTCGCCTCCCTGACCGTCGGAAAGGGCATCAGGCCGGATCAGTTCACCCTGTCCTCGGTCGACCCGGACGGCCTCTCCTTCACCGAACTTCAGGACGCCATCGAGACGCTGCGCGAATCGGGCCGGCCTGTGGCCTCGCTGGAAGGGGCGCTCTGGCACAAGATCACCGGGCCGCTCTCGGCGCTGCTCATGCCGCTGCTGGGCTCTGTCGCGGCATTCGGCATTGCCCGCTCGGGCAAGCTGTTCGTGCGCGCGGTCATCGGCATGGCGCTCGGCTTCGCCTTCTTCGTCGCCGATAATTTCGCGCTGTCGATGGGCAATCTCGGTGTCTATCCGCCGATCCTCGCCGCCTGGGCGCCGTTCCTGCTGTTCCTGCTGGTCGGCGAGGCGGTGCTCATCACCACAGAGGAATAGCGGGCCGGGGCGCGATACCCCGGCGCAGCGCTTAAACCTTCATCGTGCTCCGGGCGATCTTCGCCACCAGCGGCAGCATCCCCGAATGCGTGGACCGCTCATAGGTCGAGCCCGTCCCCAGATGCGCGGAGATCCGCCGATGCGCCTCGGGCAGCGAATGATAGGGCATGCTCGGCAGCAGATGGTGCAGCGCATGGAAGCGCAGGCCCACCGGCGCCCAGAGCGCCGCAATCGCGCCCGGCACGTTGACCGAATCGAGATACTGCCCCGTCACCGTCATCGGCTCGCCCTCATTCTCCCAGAGATGGGCGACGAGCGTGCGCAGCTGGTTGATGACCGCCGCGCAGCTATGGATCGCCATGCCGACGAGCAGCGGGCGCCAGCCGAACGCAAGGGGGCTGAGCAGCAGGGCGATCGCCCAGAGGCTCGCGCCCGCTTCCTGCCAGGCCCACATCCGCTTGAGGTCGCCTTCCGGCGCCTTGCGGCGATAGCCGGGGTTGATCGCCAGCGCGGAATAGCGTTCGACCACAGCGCGGCGCAGCGGCGGGATGACGAGGCCGAGCGGCGTGAGCACGCCGAAGCGCAGGAGCAGCCCGATCGGCATGAGCAGCGCCACGACGATAAACAGCGGCAGCGACCAGGGCTTCATGAGCGCCAGCGGCAGATATTCGGGATCGTCAGCTGTGCCATAGCGCGTCTTGGCATGATGCTGCGTGTGCACGCCCTCATAGAGGAAGGACGGCATCAGCATCGGGATGCCGATCATGAGGTTCCAGACCAGCCGGAAGCCGGGCAGCGAGCCCGCGCGGATATGGGTCAGCTCGTGAATGAAGCTGGAGGCGCGGTAGAGCGCCAGCGCCGCGACGAGCCCGGCGAGCAGCGCCACCCAGCCCTGCGAGGCGAGGATCGCCACCGCGATGCCGGCATAAGCCAGCGCCGCCGAGGCGAGGAAATCGGGCCAGTAGACCCCCGGTCGCGCGACCGCGAGATCGCGCGTCAGGTCCACCGCGGCCCGCAGCATTGCCGCATCCTCGGGGGTGGTGGCCAGCGCGCGCGCCGCCTTGGCGCGCGTTTCGGCCCGGGCATCCAGTCTGTCGTTAATCGCGTTCATTCCGTTCATCCTGCCGGCGCACTAGGGGGCGATGATGGCAGCAATATGATTTCATTGCGACGGGCTGCGGGCGGGTTGACAAGTCGTCCGCAAGCCCCTCTCTGCTGCGCCTTTCCCAGGGTCATTGATCCCGATCAAAGGCAAGAGCCGTGACAACAGCCGACTTAGTTATCACGCCCGTCTCCGGCAAGACCGACCTCAAGGCGTTCGTCGATCTGCCGTGGTCGATCTACGCGAACGACCCGGCCTGGGTCCCGCCGCTCAAGGATGAGGTCCATGGCCTGCTCACGCCGGGCAAGAACCCGTTCCATGAACATGCCGAGCATCAATATTTCCTCGCGCGGCGCGGCGCCGAAGTGGTCGGGCGGATCAGCGCCCATTACGACAAGCTCGCCCTCGCCATGCCGCCCGAGCAGGGCATGGGCCCCGGCACCGGCAATTTCGGCCTGTTCGAGGCGAAGGATGCCGAGACC
>JAFKLU010000245.1:0-4190 GCA_017304105.1 Sphingomonadales bacterium | reverse complement strand
GACCGCGGCGGCGCTGATCGCGGCGGCCGAGGCGTGGCTGCGCGCTCAGGGAATGACGCGTGTGCTGGGCCCGATCTCGCTCTCCATCTGGGAGGAGCCGGGCCTGCTCGTCACTGGCTTTGACCAGTCGCCCACCGTGATGATGGGGCACAACAGCCCCGCTTATCAGGGCTGGATCGAGGGCGCGGGCTACACGCCGGCCAAGACGCTCAACACCTATGAGCTGGACATCACGCAGGAATTTCCGCCGCTCATCCAGCGCATCGTGCAATCGGGCGAGCGCAACGAGCGCATCCGCATCCGCCCGGTGGACAAGTCGAAATTCGACCAGGAAGCGGCGATCATCCTCTCCATCCTCAACGAGGCATGGGACCAGAACTGGGGCTTCGTGCCGATCACGGACAGCGAGGTCGCCTTCACCGGCAAGAAGCTCAAGCCCATCGTGTTCGAGGATCTGATCCGCATTGCGGAGCTGGACGGCGAGCCGGTCGCCTTCATGATGACCCTGCCGGATCTCAACGAGGCGCTGAAGCCGCTCAACGGCAGCCTCTTTCCGTTCGGCTGGGCCAAGCTGCTCTGGTGGCTGCGCAAGCCGAAGTGCCGCACCATGCGCGTGCCGCTGATGGGCGTGGTGAAGCGACTGCAAAGCTCGCGCATGGCAAGCCAGCTCGCTTTCATGATGATCGAATATATCCGCCGCGATGCAGTGGCCAAATATGGCTCCTCGCGCGGCGAGATCGGCTGGATCCTTGACGACAATCAGGGGATGAACGCGATTGCCGAGGCAATCGATAGCCGGATCAACAAGAGCTACGTCATCTATCAGAAGGCGCTCTGAGCCCGGAGCCGGATCGGCCATGCTCCTGCGCGTGCAGGAGCGCGACATGCAGGCTCAGGCCGCCTTGCCCGAGGCTTCGTCGCGGACGAACGGCGTGAGATCGGCGCGGCGCGCGACGTCGCGGCGCAGATGCGCATCCTGCAGGACGGTGTCGAGACCCTCATAATCCCGGTTTGAAGGGATGAACGGCGAATCGATGCCGTGATCCCGCACGCCAGGGCCGTGCCAGTCGGTGAAGCGCAGCAAGTCCATGATATTGCTCCAAACGTCAGGCGGGGCGGACCTTCAGCCCGTCTCGCGGATCATCACGATCCTCTCCTGCGCTAGATGCACGGGACGATGCCCTGCGGGAAATGCTTAGCTCACTAAGCACCCGACGCGCAATTGCCGAGAAAACACCAGAGATTGCAGAACATGCATTCGATCTCGGCGCAACGCCGCCCAACCCGCCGCGTGCTTAACGCTTTCCTTACCTCGTTCCTCAATAAACGAGGCGGACCAGACCGCCCGCAGGGGACGCACGCACATGACCTTCGCCGTTCGCGCCTATGATTTCGCGCAGATCCTCGATTCCGCGCCGCAGGGCATCCGCATCCTGTCGCTCGACTGCTTCGACACCTTGCTGTGGCGCAACTGCAACCTGCCGGTGGACGTCTTCGCCGACCTGCCCTTCCCCGGATCGGGCATGGAAGCACGCATCTGGGCGGAGACGCGCGCGCGCCGGGTTATCCCGCTGACGAAGGATCGCGTCGAGGTCAGTATCGAGGAGATCTACGCCCACGCGCTGCCGGCCGCCACGGACGAGACGCGCGCGGCCCTCGTCGCGGCCGAGCTGGATGCCGAGGCGCGCCACTGCTACGGCTTCGCGCCGACCGTCGCCCTGATGCGCGCCGCCAGAGCAAAGGGCCTGCAGATCATCATCGTCTCGGACACCTATCTTTCCGAGCCGCAGCTGCGCACGCTGATCGCGCGGGCCGCCGGCGAGGATGTCGCCGCGATGATCGACCGCATCTTCTGCTCCAGCGAGTTTGGGATGCCGAAGGCACAGGGCCTGTTCGTGCCCGTGCTCGCCAAGCTCGGCGTATCGCCCGCGACCATCCTGCATTGCGGCGACAATCCCGATGCGGACGTGACCGCGCCCGCCCGGCTCGGCATCCACACCTGCCATCTCGAACAGTTCGACACGGAGAGCGAGCAGCGCCTGCGCCTGGAGGCCAGCGCCGCCTGTCTGGTCGAGCCGGCCACGCGCGTCACGCTCCCCGCCTATCAGCCGCATCGCCCCGCCGTGGCTCTGCGCCGGGACGATTCCCCGGCGGCCCGGCTCGGCCATGACGTGCTCGGCCCCATCTTCCACGCCTTTGCCGGCTGGCTCCACGAGGAGGCCGCCGCGCAGGAGGCGCGCACCGGCAAGCCGACCAGGCTCCTATTCCTGCTGCGCGACGGCTATCTGCCGGCGCAGGCCTATCTCGCGCGCTATCCGCAAGCGGCCGGCAATGTCGCCATGGTCGAGATCAGCCGTCTCACCGCCGCGCGGGCCAGCATGACGGATCGCGCGGCGATCGAGCGCTATATCCTGCCGGAGCTCGCGGCCGGCTCGTCCGAGGTCTTTGCGCGCCATCTCCATTTCGACCGCAAGGAGGCCGCGCGCCTTGCCGCGCTGCCCAAGGCGAAATTCGCCAGGCATATCGTCAAGCCGGACGTCGTCCGCCAGATCGTCGCTCGGTCCGCGCACAGCGCCGACAAGCTGATCGCGCATCTGCGCAGCCACGGCGTCACCGAGGGCGACAGCGTGATGCTGGTCGATCTCGGCTATAACGGCTCGGTGCAGAACATGATCGAGCCGATGCTGCGGAATCGGATTAAGCTCGACATTTCCGGCCGATATCTGCTGCTGCGCGAGACCTTCGATCCCGGCCTCGACAAGGCGGGCTTTGCCGATCCGCGCGACCATGACCGCAAGATCCTCCATGCGCTGTCCGAATCGATCGCCATCGTCGAGCAGCTCTGCACGCTGCCGCAGGGCTCGGTGATCGATTATGAGAAGAACGGCACGCCGATCCGCGAGGAAGCCGGCCTCAAGGCGACGCAAAGCGTCGCGCGCCAGCAGATCCAGGCCGCCTGTCTGGACTTCGTGCGCAATGCCGACAGGGGCGTCGTGCGCCCTCCCGCCAGCGATACGGCCGATGCGCGCCGCCGCATGGCGACCGCCGCGCTCGCCCGCCTGCTTTTCCTGCCGGTCGAGAGCGAAGTCGAAGTGCTCAGCGACTTCAACCATGACGTCAATCTCGGCACCGACGAGACGGTGAAGTTCGTCGATGTGGAGGCGGCCGCGACGGGACTGCGACGGCGTGGGCTGTTCTACATCAAGAATGCGATGCGCATGTATCTGCCCGGCGAGCTGCGCCAGCACGGCCTGCCGATCAATCTCTCCGTCTTCGCCTCGCGCCGATTCGGCCTCGATCTGCGCAAGCCCGATTTCGACGTGGGGGCGATCAAGCTGCCGGTCATGCTGATGAACGCCGGGGGCGATCACGCCATCGTGGACGTGGACGCGGTGCCGACGGTGGACGGCTATTATCAGGCGATCATCCCCATCGGCGCCGCGCAGTTCACCGCTGGCGTGCAGTTCGGCCGGATCGCGGACTGGGTGCAGATCGAGGAGACCAGCTTCCATGTGGTCGACGAGTTCCTCGATCCCAAGGAGCATGAGGACAGCATCCCCGCCCCCACCATTGCCGAAGGGCTGGAGGATGCGGGCGACGGCCTGATCCGCTGCACCGGCGGGGATGCCGCCTTCCTGCTCGTGCCTCCGCCGGCAAAGGCGCCGGCGGGCGAGGCGCTGCTGCTCAGCGTCGTCTTCCGCCCGGTGGTGCTGAAGACGCAGGCGAAGCAACAGGCCCGAGCAGCGGCCTGAGACGCCGGCGTTTCCCTCCCTTGCCCTCGCGGCGGTCGGGCGCGTAAGGCTCTGCGCTCACAGGAGGCGCCCCATGCTCAGGCCATTGACCGAATCGATCCTCGTCGCGCCGCAGATCGGCATCGAGACCGTCCAGCAAGCCAAGGCGCTGGGCGTGACGCTGATCGTGAACAACCGCCCCGAAGGCGAATCGCCCGATCAGATAGCCGGCGAGGAGATCGAGGCGGCGGCGAGGGCAGCCGGGATCGATTATGTCGCCATCCCGGTGACGCACAGCGGCTTTGCCCCCTGGCAACTCGATGCGCTGGACGCGGCACTGGCGAGCAATCCGGAAGGCAAGACGCTCTGCTATTGCCGCTCGGGCACGCGTAGCACGCTGCTGTGGTCGCTCGCGCGCGCCCGCGCCGGCGACTCGCCCGATGCGCTGGCGGAGACGGC
>JAFKLU010000244.1 GCA_017304105.1 Sphingomonadales bacterium | reverse complement strand
ATGAAGCTGCCGATCAAGACCAAGGTGGTGGCGCGTCTCGGCGACACCTCGCACCTGGGAGCATGATGGTCATGACCAAGATCTCCGACCTCAAGGCGAAGACCGACGATCAGCTCGCGACGGAGCTGGGCGAGCTGAAGCGCGAGCAGTTCAACCTGCGCTTCCAGGCTGCGACGAACCAGCTTGAAAAGCCGAGCCGCATCCGCGAAGTGCGCCGCGACATCGCCCGCATCAAGACGCTGCAGACCGAGCGTTCGCGCTCGGACGCGAAGTAAGAGAAGGAAAGCAACGATGCCCAAGCGCGTGCTGACGGGAACGGTGGTTTCCGACAAGGGTGACAAGACGGTGGTCGTGCTGGTGGAGCGCAAGGTGAAGCACCCGCTCTACGGTAAGATCATCCGCCGCTCGAAGAAGTACCACGCCCACGACGATACGAACCAGTATCACGAGGGCGAGACGGTCCGCATCGAGGAGACCGCTCCGATCTCCAAGCTGAAGACCTGGAAGGTCATCGAGCGCGTCGACACGCACAAGTCGCCCGAAGTGGCGGCCTGAGCGGTTCGGACAAGGATTTAACGGAACCACCGGGCCACGAGCTCGGCAGGCCAATTGAAAAGGAACCGGATCGATGATCCAGATGCAATCCAATCTTGAGGTCGCTGACAACAGCGGCGCCAAGCGCGTCCAGTGCATCAAGGTGCTCGGCGGCTCGAAGCGTCGTTTTGCTGGCGTGGGCGACATCATCGTCGTCTCCGTCAAGGACGCTGCGCCGCGTGGCCGCGTTAAGAAGGGCGACGTTCACCGCGCCGTGATCGTGCGCACCGCCAAGGACGTGCGTCGTCCCGACGGCAGCGTGATCCGCTTTGACGGCAACGCTGCTGTGCTGGTCAACAAGAACGCGGAGCCGATTGGCACGCGTATTTTTGGCCCCGTGGTCCGTGAGCTGCGCGCGAAGAACTTCATGAAGATCATTTCGCTTGCTCCCGAGGTGCTGTGATGAGCGCTGCCAAGATCAAGAAGGGCGATAACGTCATCGTTCTCGCCGGCAAGGACAAGGGCCGCACCGGCACGGTGCTCCAGGTTCTGCCCAAGGAGGACAAGGTGCTCGTCGAGGGCATCAACGTCCATGCGCGCCACCGCAAGCCGGACCAGGCGAACCCGCAGGGCGGCATCGACCGGAAGCCGGCTCCGCTGCACGTCTCCAACGTCGCGATTGCCGGCAAGGACGGCAAGGCCACGCGCGTCCGCTTCGAGGAGCGCGACGGCAAGAAGGTCCGCGTCGCGGTCAAGTCCGGGGAGGTCATCTAATGGCTGACAAGTATATCCCGCGTTCGAAAAAGCTCTATGACGAGACCGTCGCCAAGGCGATGGTCGAGAAGTTCGGCTACAAGAACCACATGGAAGTGCCCAAGATCGAGAAGATCGTGCTCAACATGGGCGTGGGCGAGGCGACGCAGGACAAGAAGAAGGTCACGTCCGCCGCTGAGGAAATGGAGCTGATCGCCGGTCAGAAGCCGGTCATCACCAAGGCGAAGAAGTCGATCGCGCAGTTCAAGCTGCGCGAGGGCATGCCGATCGGTGCGAAGGTGACCCTTCGTCGCGAGCGCATGTATGAGTTCCTCGACCGCCTGGTGACGATCGCGATGCCGCGCATCCGCGACTTTCGTGGTCTCAACCCGAAGAGCTTCGACGGCCGTGGCAACTATGCCTTCGGCATCAAGGAGCAGATCATCTTCCCCGAGATCAACTATGACCGCATCGACAAGGTGCGCGGCATGGACATCATCGTGACCACCACGGCCAAGACGGACGACGAAGCGCGCGAACTGCTGAGCCTCTTCGGTTTCCCGTTCCCCGCCGAGGCGGAACAGCAGGCTGCCTGAGCGTGGCCGATCAACAGCATTGCTAAGGAAGAGAGCTTAAGTCCATGGCGAAACTGAGTTCGATCAACAAGATCGAGCGCCGCAAGAAGCTGGTGAAGAAATACGCCGGCAAATATGCGAGTCTCAAGGCGACGGCAAATGACGAATCGCTCGACGATTCCGAGCGCCTGATCGCCCGTCTCAAGATGGCGGAGATCCCGCGGAACGGTAACCCGACCCGCGTGCGCAATCGCTGCGAGCTGACGGGCCGTCCCCGCGCCTATTACCGCAAGTTCCGGCTCTGCCGCGTTCAGCTGCGCGATCTCGCCAACAAGGGCCTGATCCCCGGCGTCACCAAGTCGAGCTGGTAAGGATAGAAGAAGATGGCATTGACCGATCCTCTGGGTGATCTGCTCACCCGCATCCGCAACGGCCAGCGCGCGCGCAAGGACAGCGTGGTTTCCCCCGCGTCCAAGCTGCGTGCCCGTGTGCTCGACGTCCTTCAGCGCGAAGGCTACATTCGTGGCTACAGCGAAGAAGCACTGGGTGATCACCCCGGCCTGCGCATTGAACTGAAGTATTTCGAGGGTGAGCCTGCGATCAAGCATGTCGCTCGCGTCTCGAAGCCGGGCCGCCGCGTCTATTCGGGCTCCAAGGAGCTGCCGGTTGTGCGCAACGGCCTCGGTATCACCATCGTCTCGACGCCCAAGGGCGTGCTTTCGGATGCCGAAGCGCGCGCTCAGAATGTCGGCGGCGAAGTGCTGGCGGAGGTGTTCTGATGAGCCGCATCGGTAAGAAGCCGGTCACCATCCCTTCGGGTGTGACCGCCACGATCGAGGGCGGCCAGCTCTCGGTCAAGGGTCCGAAGGGCACGCTCGCGCTGCAGCTTCGCGACGAGATCAGCTATGTGGTCGAGGACGGCGCCATTTCGGTGAAGCCGGCCAACGCCACCAAGGCGGCTCGCGCGTTCTGGGGCATGCAGCGCACGCTCGTCCAGAACCTCATCACCGGTGTGACCGAGGGCTTCTCCAAGAAGCTGCTCATCACCGGTGTCGGTTACCGCGCCACGGCGCAGGGCAAGAACCTCAAGCTGCAGCTCGGCTACAGCCATGATGTCGACTTCCCCGTGCCCGAAGGCATCGAGATCAAGACTCCGGACAACACGACGGTCGAGATCAGCGGCATTGACAAGCAGAAGGTCGGCCAGGTGGCCGCCGAGATCCGGCGTTGGCGGAAGCCCGAGCCCTACAAGGGCAAGGGTATCAAGTATGACGGCGAGTTTATCTTCCGCAAAGAAGGCAAGAAGAAGTAAGCCATGGCGAAACTCTCTCTCTTCGACCGGCGTGCGCGCCGTGTCCGCACCGCGATCAAGGCGCGCGCCGGCGGCAAGCCCCGTCTCAGCGTCCATCGCTCGGGCCGTCATATCTACGCCCAGGTCATTGACGATGCGGCCGGCAAGACCGTTGCCGCCGCTTCGACCCTGGACAAGGATGTGCGCGGCAAGACCGGCGCCACTGCCGAGGCCGCTGCCGAAGTCGGCAAGCGCGTCGCGGCTGCCGCCACCAAGGCTGGCATCACCAAGGTCGTGTTCGACCGCGGTGGCTTCCTTTTTCATGGCCGCGTGAAGGCGCTGGCCGACGCCGCCCGTGAGGGCGGACTGGAGTTCTGAGCATGGCAGACGAAACCGAGATCGCAGTCGGCGCGACGGGCGCCGAAACCGAGGCTCCGGCCGCAGCTCCCGAAGGTGATGGTCGCGGTCGCGGCCGTGGCCGTGGGCGTGGCGGCGACCGGGATCGTGGCGGCCGTGGCCGTCGCGATGACCGTCGCGGCCGTGGCGGCGATGAGGATGGCGGCGAGGAGTTCGTTGAGAAGCTCGTCCACATCAACCGCGTCTCCAAGACCGTCAAGGGCGGTAAGCGCTTTGGCTTCGCTGCGCTCGTCGTCGTTGGCGACGGCAAGGGCCGCGTCGGCTTCGGCCACGGCAAGGCGCGTGAGGTGCCTGAGGCGATCAGCAAGGCGACCGCTTCCGCCAAGAAGGCGATGGTCCGCGTTCCGCTCAAGGAAGGCCGGACGCTGCACCACGACGGCAAGGGCCATTTCGGCGCCGGCAAGGTGACCGTGCGCTCGGCTCCGCAGGGTACCGGCATCATCGCCGGTGGTCCGATGCGCGCCGTGTTCGAGAGCCTGGGCGTTGCGGACGTTGTGACCAAGTCGGTCGGCACGTCGAACCCCTACAACATGATCCGGGCGACCTTCGCGGCGCTGACCGAGCAGACCAGCCCCAAGTCGGTGGCGCAGCGTCGTGGCAAGAAGGTTGCCGACCTGCTTCGTCGCGGTGGTGCCTCGGCTGAGGTCGCTGCGGCGGACGCCGAAGCGATTGCGGAGTAACAGACGATGGCCAAGATCAAGCTGAAGCAGATCGGCTCACCGATTCGCCGTCCCGCCGCTCAGGAGAAGATCCTGATCGGTCTCGGCCTCGGCAAGATGAACCGCGTCGTGGAGCTGGAGGATACGCCCGAGGTTCGTGGCGCCGTTCGCAAGCTCCCGCACATGGTTGAGATCGTCGAGGGCTAAGCCCTTCCGTTCTCGCCATAGGCGACAGAAATTGACGAAAAGCGCGTCTGCTCCCGCGAGCAGGCGCGCTTTTTGCTTCTGGCGCGCGCAAGCGGAGACGGGAACGCGCCCGCGAGGGAGCCGTCATGCGGGGCTGGATTGGGAGGTGCTGCGCGAGTCACAGGCCGGACAGCGGGAGAGGGAACGCAAACGCGCATTCCTGCCGCGCAGTTCATCGCTTCGCGTTGGCCGCAGGCAATTGGGGGCGTGACAAAAGGCTGGCAAGCCGCTAAGGGCGCCGACTTCCCATCAAGCGCGACAAAAGCGAAAGCGAGTGCACGACATGAAACTGAACGAACTCAACGACAATGCAGGCGCCCGCAAGGGCCGTATGCGCGTGGGCCGCGGCATCGGCTCCGGCAAGGGCAAGACCGCCGGTCGTGGCCAGAAGGGCGCCAAGGCGCGCTCGGGCGTCAGCATCAACGGCTTCGAGGGTGGCCAGATGCCGCTCCACATGCGTCTGCCGAAGCGCGGCTTCAACAACATCTTCCGCAAGGATTATGCTGAAGTGAACCTTGGCATGGTCCAGAAGGCGATCGACGCAGGCAAGCTCGACGCGGCTGCGACGGTCGACCAGGCAGCGCTGCGCGCCGCCGGTATCTCGCGCGGCGGCAAGCACGGCGTGCGCCTGCTCGCCAAGGGTGAACTGACCGCCAAGGTGAGCTTCGCGGTTGCCGGCGCCTCCAAGGCGGCGCTTGAGGCGGTCGAGAAGGCCGGCGGCAAGGTCGAGATCCTGGCCAAGGCCGCACCGGCGGACGCCGAATAACGGCATACAGCAGGCGCATCGCATGATTGCCGGCTTGCATTACCGACCCCTCCTGCCGATATGGGTAGGTGGGGTCGATTGCATGGTGGGCATGCGAGGGGCTAACCGACATTCGACATAGTCAGGCCGGGCGGTTAAAGGACAGGCCGCTGTCCGCCGGCCAGCACCAGTTTCAGGATTGCAAGCGATCATGGCATCACGCGCCGACCAAATGGCAGCCAATCTGAGCCTCGCCAATTTCGGCCAGGCGACGGAACTCAAGAAGCGCCTGTGGTTCACCATCGGCGCGCTGATCGTGTTCCGCTTCCTCTCCTTCGTGCCGCTGCCGGGCGTAGACCCGACCGTGCTGGCGCAGCTCTATCGCCAGACTCAGGGCGGTATCCTCGACATCTTCAACACCTTCTCGGGTGGTTCGCTGCAGCGCATGAGCCTCATCGCGCTTGGCATCATGCCCTACATCACCGCGTCCATCGTGGTGCAGCTCGGCTCCTCGCTCTCGCCGCAACTCGCAGCGCTGAAGAAGGAAGGCGAGGCGGGGCGCAAGAAGCTCAACCAGTATACGCGATATGGCACGGTGGGCCTCACGGCCATTCAGGGCTATTTCATCGCGGTCGGCCTCGAAAACTACGGTGCCCAGTCGGGCTTGCAGGCCGTCGTCGATCCCGGCTTCCTGTTCCGCATGACCGCGGTCATCTCGCTGATCGGCGGCACGATGTTCCTGATGTGGCTGGGTGAGCAGATCACCAGCCGCGGCATTGGTAACGGCGCCTCGCTCATCATCATGGCGGGCATTGTTGCGCAGTTGCCGGTGACGCTGACGAACCTGTTCGAATCGGGTCGCACCGGTTCGATCTCGGGTCTGCTGATCATCGGCATCATCATCATCGCCCTGGCGCTGATCGCCGGCATCTGCTTCATGGAGCGCGCCCAGCGCCGCGTTCTGATCCAGTATCCCAAGCGCCAGACGCGCCAGGGCATCATGCAGGCCGATCGCAGCCACCTGCCGCTGAAGATCAACACGGCCGGCGTGATCCCGCCGATCTTTGCCTCGTCGCTGCTGCTGCTGCCGCTGACGATCACGCAGTTTGCGGGCACGAACACGAGCGCGACGACGGGCGTCTGGGGCGACTTCGTCCTCGGCATCAACCAGTATCTGTCGCACGGCACGCCGGTCTACATGGCGCTCTATGGGCTGGGCATCGTGTTCTTCTGCTTCTTCTACACAGCGGTGGTGTTCAACCCCGAGGAAACGTCGGAGAACCTCAAGCGCAATGGC
This sequence comes from Sphingomonadales bacterium, assembly GCA_017304105.1. GTDB lineage: Bacteria > Pseudomonadota > Alphaproteobacteria > Sphingomonadales > Sphingomonadaceae > Sphingobium. The sequence continues at coordinate 222 of JAFKLU010000244.1, read as the reverse complement.
GGGTTCATCCCCGGCATCCGCCCCGGCAAGAACACCGAGACCTATCTCGATTACGTGCTCACCCGCATCACCGTGATCGGCGCGGCCTATCTGGCGGTGATCTGCCTCATCCCGGAATTCCTGATCGCACGGGCGGGCATTCCCTTCTATCTCGGCGGCACCAGCCTGCTCATCGTCGTCAACGTGACGGTGGACACGGTGACGCAGATCCAGAGCCACCTC
>JAFKLU010000243.1 GCA_017304105.1 Sphingomonadales bacterium | reverse complement strand
TTTCGATCCGGGGGGACTATTCCAATGACCGACAAGCCCACCATTCTCGTCACCGGCGGCGCCGGCTATATTGGCAGCCATGCGGTGCTCGCCCTGATCGACGGCGGCTGGCCGGTGGTCGTGGTCGACAATCTCACGACCGGCTTCCGCTGGGCCGTGCATGAGAAGGCCGCGTTCGTGGAGGGCGACATTGGCGATGCCGCCTTCATGGAAGGCGTGCTGCGTGCGCACAACGTCAAGGGCATCATGCATTTTGCCGGCTCGATCATCGTGCCGGAATCGGTGGAAAATCCGCTCAAATATTATCGGAACAACACCGCCAACAGCCGCGCCCTGCTGGAAGCGGCGGTCAACGCAGGCGTGCCGCACTTCATCTTTTCCTCGACCGCCGCGACCTACGGCATTCCCGAGGAAAGCCCGGTGCGCGAGGATAGCCCCAAGCGGCCGATCAACCCCTATGGCCAGTCCAAGCTGATGACCGAGCTGATGCTGGCCGACGTCGCCTTCGCGCATCCGCTCAACTATTGCGCGCTGCGCTATTTCAACGTGGCGGGCGCCGATCCGCAGGGGCGATCCGGCCAGTCCACGGCGGGTGCCACGCATCTCATCAAGGTCGCCGTGGAGGCCGCGCTGGGCAAGCGCAGCCATGTCGCCGTGTTCGGCACGGACTATGACACGCCGGACGGCACGGGCGTGCGCGACTATATTCATGTGAGCGATCTCGCCGCGGCTCACGTCCTGGCGCTCGAAGCGCTGATCGCCGAGCCCAAGCGCAACCTCACCATGAACTGCGGCTACGGACGCGGCTTCTCCGTGCTGGAAGTGCTCGACGCTGTCGACCGCGTCACCAACATGAAGGTGGAGCGCCGCATTGAGGGCCGCCGCGCCGGCGATCCGCCCGCGCTGATCTCCGACAACAAGCGCATCCTCGCGACGCTGCCCTGGCAGCCGGCCTATGCGGACCTCAACCTTATCGTCGACCATGCCCTCGCCTGGGAGCGCAAGCTGAGCGACATCCGGGGTTAGGTTGCACCGACATTCGGGCCATGGCGGCTAGGGAAGGACGCTTTTGCGGGCTTCCGCTGCTCCGCTGCCATGAGCGGGCTGCGCTCCGGGTCTCGCGATCGGCCTGTTCGGTTCCCCTGAACTGAATCGAGCAGGCTGGAGTCCGTCCTGATACGCCTGTTCCTGTCGAGCCGACGGCGGGCGTAGCCCAGCTCGGAACCACAGGCGCTACCGACGAGCATAGCGGCCCTGGGCTCCTGCCTGCGCAGGAGCACAAGGTTTTATGATCCCGCAAAGGACTGTCTCCAGACGAAGCGGGACGCTTGATCGGCGTATCGGAATGCGCGGCTTTTTCCACCGCGCAATGAAAAGGGCGGCCATCCCATGGACGGCCGCCCTTCGCATTCTGACGGAAGAACCGCCGCTTATTCGACCGTGACGGTCACCGCGCGGCGATTCTGCGCCCAGCTCGCCTCGTCCGATCCGAGCGCGGCGGGGCGCTCCTTGCCGTAGCTGATCGTGGTGATGCGGCTGGTGTCGACGCCGAGCGTCACGAGATAGTTCTTCGCGGCATTGGCACGGCGCTCGCCGAGGGCGAGGTTATATTCGCGCGTGCCGCGCTCGTCGCAATGGCCTTCGATGGTGATGCGCTTTTGCGGGTAGCGCGCCAGCCACTGGGCCTGGCTGCGCAGCGTCGCCTGCGACTCTGCGTCGATGTCGCTCTTGTCGAGGCCGAAGAAGACGCGGTCGGACGAGACGCTTGCCACGAAGTCGGCCTGGCTGCCGGGCGTCGGGCCGGCGGGCGGCGGCGGAGCCGTGGTCGGCGGCGGCGGCGGCGGCGTGTCTGCGGGCGGCGGCGGCAGAGCTTCCGGCGCCTTCTTGGAGCAGGCCGAGAGGGCCAGCGCGGCACTGGAAACTAGGAGTATCACAGATGTCTTACGCAAGGGTCTTCTCCTTCTATGGCTTCTCGGCCAACGGTTCGTCGTGAGATTGGGTCGTCTTGGCGCTTAGGTCAACCGGAAAAGCTCGTTTAAATCACCTAACTTCATTGCAATAGCGGTCCCCAGCTTGGGTCGGAGCCGTCGACGGGGGTCGAAATGTGGCGCTCGTTCACGCCGGTGAGGTCCACCTGCCAGATCGACGACTTGCCGCTACGGCCTTCGCTGGTCCTGAAAAACTGCAGAACGCGGCCATTGGGCGACCAGGTCGGCGCCTCGTCCTGCCAGCCATTGGTGAGCAGTCGCTCGCCGCCGCCGCTGGGGCTCATCACGCCGATGCGGAAGTTGCCGGCCATCTTGGTGAACGCGATGAGGTCGCCGCGCGGGCTCCATTCCGGCGTCGCATAGCGCCCACCGCCGAAGCTGATTCGGCGCTGGTCCGTGCCATCCGCGTTCATCACATAGATCTGCTGCCCGCCCGAACGGTCGCTCTCGAACACGATCTTGGTGCCGTCCGGGGAGAAGGAGCCGCCGACATTGATGCCGGGCGTGTTGGTGAGGCGCACCGGCGTGCCGCCGGTCGCCGGGATCTTGAAGATGTCGGTATTGCCGCCGCTCGCCTGCGAGAAGAGCAGCGTGCGCCCGTCCGGCGACCAGCGCGGCGCGAAGACGGCGTTGTTGGTTTCGAAAATGGCGCGCTGCCGGCCCTGGTCGACATCGTAGATGTAAATGCGCACCGTCTTGCCGACATAGCTCACATAAGCGATCGACTTATAGTCGGGAGACCAGCGCGGAGTAAGCGCGAGCGACTGGCCGTTGGTGATGAAGCGGTGATTGGCGCCATCGGAGTCCATGATGGCGAGGCGCTTCACGCGATTATCCTTGGGGCCGGTCTCGGCGATATAGGCGATTCGGCTATCGAAGAACGGGCTCTCGCCGGTGAGGCGCGAGTAGATGAGGTCCGCGCAGCGGTGGGCGGCGCGGCGCCAGTCGCGCGGCGCGACGACATAGCCCTGCCGGGTCAGCTCGCTCTTGAGCGCAACGTCGTAGAGATAGCAGCCCACGGTGATCTGCGCGTCCCCGCCGGACGAGCGCACGAAGCCCTGCACCAGCGCTTCGGCATTCATGCCGCTCCAGCGCTCGAAGGTCGGATTGGTCACTTCGGGCATGGTCGGGCGCGGCACGCCGGCCGGGCCAATGGGCGCGAACAGGCCGCTGCCTTGCAGATCGGCGGCGATCACTTCCGCAATCTTCTGGCCGAGCAGGTCGGTTGCGCCGGCTGGCGTATCGACCTTCTGCTGGGTCGGCATGGCGGGAATCGCGATGCGCAGGTCGTTCTCGATCTGGCCGGTCACGTCCACGCTGAGCTGCGCCGTGGCAGGCACGGAGAAGAGGACGGCAAGGGCCGGCAGGAGCGCGCGGCGGAGGGCGACTGGTTTCATTGGGCTAGTCTCGCGTCGAATCTGAGGGGTTTGAGCCATTTCCACTGGTCGTAATATTCCGGCGGCAGGTTACGGAACGGCGACGCGCGCATGACGGCCTGAACCGCGCGCTCGGCATGGAGGGCCGCCTGGGCACGATTGCTCGGCGTAATGCCTTCCTGCCCGACAACCTCGACGCGCCCCACCACATTGCCGGACGCATCGAGATGGACGCTGAGCAACGTGACCAGACGGTCGGCATCGGCCCCCGAGGGTGGACGCCAATAGGGGCGAATCTGCCGGTTGATCTCGGCATTGAGCGCACGCGCGGCGACGGCGCCCATCGGCGCGCTAGAGCCTGCCGTTGGAGCGGGATTGCGCGATGGCGGCGCGTCGCTGTCCAGCCCCTTGAGGAAGTCCCTGCCGAGGCGGGAGGCCCGCTGCGGCGCGGGCTTGCTCGTCGCCTTCGGAGACGGGCTCGCCTTGGGCGCCGGTGCCTTAACGGCCTCCTTGGTCGATGCCTTGGGCGGCACCTTGCTCGGCGTCTCGCGCGGCTTTGGCGGCGCGGGCTGGACGGCCTTGGGCTTGGGCGGTGCTTCCACCGGCGGCGCGGGCGGCGCAAGCGGCGCAGGCGCCGGCTCGGCCGGTTCGGGCGGCGCTGCGTCCGGCTCCATCGGGCCGATTTCGGGCGCGGTCGCCGTTTCGGGCGTCTGCGTGCTCTGCTGCGTCGTGCGGCTTTCCAGCGCGACGGAGTCCGCGAGTGAAACCTCGATGGTCTGCTGGCGCGGCGGCATGGTCACGGAGGTCTGCAAGAGGCCGAGCGACAACGCGCCGAAGAGCAGAACATGCCCCGCGGTGGATAATCCCAGACCCAGACGCTCGCTGCGATCCATTCTGAACGGCCTATGGCTCGACGGATGAACGGTCGATGGACGGTTCCGTTTCCGCGCCCGGCCCGGTCGTGACCAGTGCCACGCGGTCCAGCCCGGCGCGGTTGAGTTCACCCATCACGCGCATCACCTGCCCATAATCGAGCGTTGCGTCCGCGCGGAGGAATAGCTGATCGGTCGGCCCGAGGCTTTCGCGCAGCGCCGTCAGCCGCTCCTCGAACTGCGCGGGGGGCACGGCTTCATCGTTGATGAACACATTGCCGTCCCGGTCCAGGGAGAGCACGGTCGGCTTCTGATCCTGATCGAGCGCGCGCGCCCGCGATTCCGGCAGCTTGATGGGGACGCCCGTCACCAGCAGCGGCGCCGTCACCATGAAGATGATGAGCAGCACCAGCATGACGTCGACCAGCGGCGTCACGTTGATTTCGGCCATCGGCGCCCGCCGGCCACCGCCGCCGCGCCCGCCCCGCCTGCCAGAGTTCACGCCCATCGCCATCAGGCTTCAAGCTCCCGGCTGAAGGTGGTGTAGAGCCCGTCGGCAAAGCGCTGCAGGCGCGATTCGAGGCGGTTCACGCCATGGCTCAGGCGGTTATAGGCAATCACGGCCGGGATAGCCGCGAACAGGCCGATGGCCGTGGCGAACAGCGCCTCGGCAATGCCCGGCGCCACGACGGCAAGGCTGGTGTTCTGCTCGCCCGCAATCGCGGTGAAGCTGCGCATGATGCCCCACACCGTGCCGAACAGGCCGACGAACGGCGCCACCGAGCCGATCGTCGCCAGGATGTTGAGCCGGTCCGACAGCTTGTCGATCGCGCCCGCGAGCGCCGAGCCCATGGCCGTGGCGAGACGGTCGCGCGTCCCTTCCGGCTTCATGGCGCGCTGGGCGGTGGAGCGGCGCCATTCGGCAATGCCGGCGGCGAGGATCTGCGCGCTCGGTTGGTCCTCCTTGCCGCGTTCCTTCACGAAGGCGTCCATGTCCTGCGCCTGCCAGAAGGCGCGCTCGAATTCCTCGCAGCGCTTACGCGTCTTGCCCAGGCGCCCGGAGAAACTCACGATGATCGCCCAGGTCCAGACGCTGGCGAGCAGCAGGCCGATCATCACGACCTTCACGACGATGTCCGCCTGAAGGAACAGCTCGATCGGCGACAGGGTGATCGGGCCCGCGCCCGAGGGCGGAACGGCAGCGGCAAGGATGGCAGGCAGGGTCATGGGGGAAACTGTCTCTCCGGTCAGGAAATGCTGGTGCAGAGCTGTTTGAAACGGTCGATCCATTCGGCCGGCTGGCGGCGGGGCCGCCCGGCGGGATCCACGAAGGCCACGGTGACGCCGCCCTCGGCAAGCAGCGTCTCGCCGCGCCACACATTTTGCGTGATGACGCAGCGCGCTGCGCCGACATCCTCGACCCGGCTGCGCACGGTCAAGGCATCATCGAGCCGGGCCGGCGCGCGATAACGGACATGAGCCTCGGCCACGGCATAATGCCCCAGTCCCTGCTCCTGCGCCTCGCGCTGATCAATGCCGGAAACCCGCAGCATGTCGGAGCGCGCCCGCTCCATGTAACGCAGATAATTGGCATGATAGACGACGCCGGACAGGTCCGTATCCTCATAGAAAACGCGTACCGGGAACAGGTGCTCCCCGCCGTGGAAAAAGCCCGAGGCAGGTAAGGGTTCCATCACCGACGCCATAGCCGGGAACCCTAGTCGAGCCGAGTCGCCGGGGAAACCCCCTCAATTCGTCGCAAGATCAAATCGGAGGAAAATTCCGCAGTTTATCGGTCCGGGAACTCGATTCGACCGCCTGTCGAGGGCTATGAGCGGCGAAATTCCGATGGAGACCCTATCGAAAGCGGTGCAACCAGATCACCGGCGCGCTACTGCAAGGCCCCAGCGCGCCGCCCTCAGTCGAACAGCCCGTCCTGGCTGCCCTCAGGCGGGTTGAGGCCGAGATGCTTCCAGCCCGGCCCATTGAGCACCCGCCCGCGCGCGGTGCGGGCGATGAGGCCGAGCTGGAGCAGATAGGGCTCGATCACGTCCTCGATGGTGTCGCGCGGCTCCGAGAGGCCGGCCGCCAGCGTCTCCACGCCCACCGGGCCGCCCCTGTAGATGTCGGCGATCATGCGCAGATAGCGCCGGTCCATGAGATCGAGGCCGAGTTGGTCGACATCGAGCCGCGAGAGCGCCGAATCCGCCGCCGCCGCATCGACCAGATCGTGGCCGGCGGCATGGGCGAAGTCGCGCACCCGGCGCAGCAGGCGCCCCGCGATGCGCGGCGTGCCCCGCGAGCGACGTGCAATCTCCGTGGCGCCATCCGGCGCTACCGGCAGGCCAAGCAGCCGGGCCGCGCGCGTCACGACCAGCTCCAGCTCGTCGACCGTATAGAAATTGAGCCGCACCGGAATGCCGAAGCGGTCGCGCAGCGGGGTGCTTAGCAGCCCCTGCCGCGTGGTGGCGCCGACGAGCGTGAAGCGCGGCAGGTCGATCCGCACCGAGCGCGCCGACGGGCCCTCGCCGATCATGATGTCGAGCGCGCGGTCCTCCA
>JAFKLU010000242.1 GCA_017304105.1 Sphingomonadales bacterium | reverse complement strand
CCGTGGGCGAAGCGCGCGCCATTGCCGAGATCGCACGGCTGATGGAGGGCGCGGCGCAAAGCCGCTCGCGCTACGTGCGCCTCGCCGACCGCGCCTCGCGCCTCTATGCGCCGGCCGTCCACCTGCTCGCCGCGCTGAGCTTCGCGGGGTGGATGATCGCGGGGGCTGGCTGGCACCAGTCGCTGCTCGTCGCCATCGCGGTGCTCATCATCACCTGCCCCTGCGCGCTCGGCCTCGCCGTGCCGGTGGCGCAGGTGGTCGTTTGCAGCACGATGATGCGCAAGGGACTGCTGGTGAAGGACGGGAGCGCGCTGGAGCGCCTCGCCCAGGCCGACGAGGCGCTGCTGGACAAGACCGGCACGCTCACCCTCGGCCGCCCCGCGCCGGAAGGCATTGACGCAATCCCGCAGGCGCAGCGCGCCATCGTCCGCGCGCTCGCCATGGCAAGTCGCCATCCCCTCGCCGTCTCGCTGCGGCAGGCGCTCGGCGGCGCCGATGTGGGCCCGGCGCCCCTCACCGACATCGTGGAGACACCCGGCGAAGGCGTGACCGCGCGGCACGAGGGCCGGCCCGTCGCCATGCGCCGCCCGCGCCCCGAGGAACTGGGCGGCGATGCCGACGAGCGCGCCGCCGTGGCTCCGCTTCGCCGACGCGCTGCGGCCCGATGCGCGCGAGGCGCTGGGCCAGCTCGCCGCGCTCGGCCTGCCCGCGCGGATCATGTCCGGCGATCGGGGCGAGGCCGTGGCGGCCGTGGCCGGGGCGCTCGGTATCGCGGGTCAGGGCGATATGCGTCCGGCCGACAAGATGGCGCTGCTGGAAGCCGAAATCGCCGCCGGGCACCGGCCGCTGATGGTGGGCGACGGGCTGAACGACGGCCCCGCCCTCGCCGCCGCGCACGTCTCCATGGCGCCCGCCTCGGCCAGCGACGTGGGCCAGCAGGCGGCGGACATCGTGTTCCTGGGTGACAGCCTGCTCGGCCTGCCCAAGGCGGTGCGCGCCGCGCGCGCGACCATGCGCGTGGTAAAGGAGAATTTCATGCTGGCGATCGGCTATAATGTGCTCGCCGTGCCGCTCGCCATGGCCGGCAAGGTCACCCCGCTGATCGCCGCGATCGCGATGTCGACCAGCTCGATCATCGTCATCGCCAACTCGCTGCGCCTGCGCGGAGCCGTCAAATGAACGGATTGCTCATCCTCATCCCCGTCGCCCTGCTGCTGGGCCTTTCCGGCCTCGTGGCGTTCCTGTGGTCGCTCCGTGCCGGCCAGTTCGACGACCCGGACGGCGCGGCGATGCGCATCCTGATCGACGACGAGAGCCCGCTTTGATTTGGGGGCTGCGGTCCTCTGAGGGAGGCTTGCGCTCGGGTGCCCCGGATACGGCGATGGGTCTTCGCCGCCCTGGGCTCCTGCCTTCGCAGGAGCACTGGTTCATTTGATGAGGCCTGGGGACTGCGCGGGCGGCCCGCCCGGAATGTCAGCATTCGCCCGGCTCCGGACCTTGGAGTCCGTCCTGATGAGATAGAAACCCGCTTGCTATCCGTTCGTGTCGAGCGAAGTCGAGACACCTCAGGCGCACCTATATGCGTCTCGACTTCGCTCGACACGAACGGGAACGGGTCTTGCTTCAAACCGATCGGGACAAGCTCTAGAAACCGAGGGTCAGGCCCACTGCCACATATTTCGGCCCCGCATTGCCCTTGAGCGCCACTTTGGGGAGGATCGGCATCGCGGCCGTCACATAGGGGCGCGCTTCCTCGTCGCTGAGCCGCACGCCCGCGCCGATGCGCAGCGAAAGCGGGATCTGATAGGTTGCCTCCAGACGCCCATAGAGCTCCGAGCCGCCATCGCGCAGGAAGACGCCCGCACCCGGCGTCAGGCTGAAGCCGGCCGCTCCGAAGGAATAGCCCGCGCCCAGCTCCGCGCCCCAGCTTCCATTGGCGCGTCCGTAGTTGCCCTCGATGCCCAGTCCCTCGGCCTGTGCGGCCGTGGCCCCCACGCCCAGCGCCAACGCGGCAGCGGCAAATGCTGCGAAACGATATGTCATTGTTTTCATGTCTCCGGACCCATTGAGAGGGTCCGGCTAAGCAGAGGCGCCCGACGGTTCAAGGCATGGGGCGGCAGACCGAGTCGGACGAGCGACCGGACGAAGCGAGCTTTACCGGCGCACCCTGCCCCGCTTCACTCCCACTCGATCGTCCCCGGCGGCTTGGAGGTAAAATCGTAAACCACCCGGTTGATGCCCTTCACCTCGTTGATGATGCGCGTCGCCACGCGGCTGAGGAAATGGGCATCGAAGGGGTAGATGTCCGCCGTCATGCCATCGGTCGAGGTGACGGCCCGCAGCGCCAGCACATTATCGTAAGTGCGATAGTCGCCCATCACGCCGACGGTGCGCACCGGCAGCAGCACGGCGAAGGCCTGCCAGATGGCGTCATAGAGCCCGGCCGCGCGGATCTCTTCCAGATAGACGGCGTCGGCCTTGCGCAAGATGTCGCAGCGCTCCTGCGTCACCTCGCCGGGGATGCGGATGGCGAGGCCCGGCCCCGGGAAGGGGTGGCGCCCCACGAACACATCGGGCAGGCCCAGTTCGCGGCCAAGCTCGCGCACCTCGTCCTTGAACAGCTCGCGCAGCGGCTCGACGAGCTTCATGTTCATCCGCTCGGGCAGACCGCCGACATTATGGTGGCTCTTGATCGTGACGCTCGGCCCGCCGGTGAAGGAGACGCTCTCGATCACGTCTGGATAGAGCGTGCCCTGCGCCAGGAAGTCCGCCCCGCCGATCTTGCGCGCTTCCTCCTCGAACAGGTCGATGAAGGCCGCGCCGATGAACTTGCGCTTGGCTTCCGGATCGGTGACGCCCGCGAGGCCGCCGAGGAACTTGTCGCTCGCGTCCACATGAACCAGCGGAATATTATAGGCGCCACGGAACAGGCTGACGACCTGCTCGGCCTCGCCCAGCCTCATCAGGCCATGATCGACGAACACGCAGGTCAGCTGATCGCCGATCGCCTCGTGGATCAGCACGGCGGCGACCGCGCTGTCGACGCCGCCCGAAAGCCCGCAGATCACCCGGCCCGAGCCGACCTGCTCGCGGATCTCCTTGATCTTGGTCGCGCGGAACTCGGCCATCGTCCAGTCGCCCGCGCAGCCGCAGACGTGGCGCACGAAATTGGCGATGAGCCTCGCGCCGTCGGGCGTGTGCACCACCTCGGGGTGGAACTGCGTGCCGTAATAGCGGCGCTCGTCATCGGCGATCAGCGCGAAGGGCGCACCGTCCGATGTCGCCACGATACGGAAGCCGGGCGCGAACCTCGTCACCTTGTCGCCATGGCTCATCCACACCTGATGCCGCTCGCCGACTTTCCACAGCCCGTCGAACAGCACGCATTCTTCCGTGACGGTGAGGAAGGCCCGGCCGAACTCGCCGCCCTCGCCCGTCTCGTGCCCCGGCCGCACCTCGCCGCCGAGCTGATGGGTCATCACCTGCTGACCGTAGCAGATGCCGAGAATGGGGAGCCCGCTATCGAACAACACTTGCGGCGCGCGCGGGCTGCCTTCCTCGGGAACGCCCGCCGGTGAGCCGGAGAGGATGATCCCCTTGGGCTTCATCCGCTCGAAGGCGGCCTGCGCCTGGGTGAAGGGAGCGATTTCGCTGTAGACGCCCGCCTCGCGGACGCGCCGCGCAATGAGCTGCGTTACCTGGCTGCCGAAATCGACGATGAGGATGGAATCAGGATGTGCCGACATGGCGAGCGGATAATGCGCTCCCGCCCGGCTGTCCATATGCGCGGCAAGGAAATGGCAGGGTAAATTTCAGCGCAGGGGCGCCACTCCCCCTCTGCCGAGGGGGAGGAACCAGGGATGGCCTGCCTATATCGCGGTCGCGAAGGTGACGCCGCTCACCCGCCCGTCCTCATAAGTGCAGCGGAAACTGCGCTGACGGCTTTCGCGCGCGCTGTAGCTGCTGCGCTGGTCGAGCGTGCCGGTCACGTCATAACCCCGGCCATAGGGGCGCACGCCGGTGATCTCTCGAATGTCCGCAAAGCCGCCGGACCGAGAGGCCTCGTCGCGCGCGGCGACCGCGCAGGCGTCGACCGCTTCGTCCTCGCTCACTGCCGGGCGGCCGTCATCATAACTGCGCCGATCCGCACGGCTGTCATAGCCCCGATCGTCCGCGCCATAGCCGCGATCGTCATAGGGCCGTTCGTAACCGCCCGTGCGCGTCTCGGCTTCCTTCTTCTTGGATGCGGCCGAGGCGATCGCCGCGATGATGCCGATGCCCACGATCGCGCCGATCACCGCGCCCGCGCCGCCATCATCATGGCGATGATGATGCCCCCAGCGCCCGTCATAGCGCCCCGCCGAAGCCGGCGCCGCCGAGCCGATCACCAGCGCCGCAACGCCAAGACCCAGGGCCATTTTCGCGCGCATAACCATCTGTCCGTCCCTTTCCTCGGGAAAGTCGACGCACAGGCGCCGATCGTCCCGCCCGGACTAGCGATTCGATGATGAGCGCCGGCTGAATATGGGCGCGGGTCTTGGCGCGCGCTCCCGCCGCGCGCTATTTCGCCTCCAGCTTGAGCCCGGTCCAATAGGCGATGAAGCTGTACATATCGGCATATTCGTCGATGATCTTCTCGGTCGGCTTGCCCGATCCGTGCCCGGCGCGCGTCTCCACCCGGATCAGCCGCGGCTTCGTGCCCAGGTCCGCCGCCTGCAGCGCGGCGGCATATTTGAAGCTGTGCCCCGGCACCACGCGATCGTCCGTGTCAGCCGTGGTCACGAGGATGGCCGGATAGTCCACGCCCGGGCGGATGTTGTGATAGGGCGAGTAGGAGAGGAGATTGTGGAAATCCTCCTCCCGGTCCGGCCGCCCATAATCGTCCACCCAGTAGCGGCCTGCCGTGAAGCGATCGAAGCGCAGCATGTCCATGACGCCGACGGAGGGCAGCGCCGCCGCGAACAGGTCCGGCCGCTGGTTCACCACCGCGCCGACCAGCAGCCCGCCATTGGACCGCCCCTCAATGGCGATCTGGCCGGCTATGCCGTTGGCCTTCAGAAACTCCGCCGCCGCGATGAAATCATCGAACACATTCTGCTTGTTGGAGAGGCGCCCGGCATCGTGCCATGCCTTGCCATATTCGCCCCCGCCGCGCAGGCTGGCGATGGCGAGCACGCCGCCCTGCTCCATCCAGGCGAGGCGCGTGGGCGAAAAGCCCTGGATCTGCGAGATGTTGAACCCGCCATAGCCGTAAAGCAGCGTCGGCGCCGGCTTGCCGGACAGCGCCAGATCCCGCCGCCGCACGACATACATGGGGATCAGGGTGCCGTCCTTCGACGGATAGGAGACCAGCTGCGTCACATAGCGCCCCGGATCGAAAGCGAGCCGGGGCTGGGCGAAGATGCTGGTCTCGCCGGTATCCACGTTGAACCGGTAGATGGTCGGCGGCGTCGTATAGCTGGAGAAGGCGAAAAAGGTCTCCGGATCGCCCGCCCGCCCGGCGAAACCCGCCGCCGATCCCATGCCCGGCAGCGGCACGTCGCCACGCGGCACGCCGGCCAGATCGACCAGCTCCGCCTCCGTGCGCCCGCCCGACAGATAGGCAAGCACGATGCGGCTGCCGATCATCGACCCGCCGACGAGAGACTGCGGCCGCTCGGCGACCAGCTCCACCAGCGGCTGGCGGGGCTTGGTCGCATCCAGCATCACGACACGGCCATGCGGCGCGCCGGCGGTGGTGCGGAAGTAGAGCTTGTCGCCAATGCTGCCGATGAGCTGCCATTCATCGGTAAAGCCTCGCACCAGCCGGATCGGCCGCGCCTTCTCCCCGCCGATGGGGACGAGCGTCAGCTCGTGGCGCGGGTCCGTGCCCTCGGTGGAACTGATCAGCAGCCAGCGCCCGTCGTCCGTCACCTGCGCCCGATTCATGATGCGCGGCCGGTTCGGCGTCGCGAAGATCAGCCTGTCGGCGGCCTGCGCGGTGCCCACTTCATGATACCAGACCTGGTGGTTCTCGCCGACCGACTGGAACTTGCGCCCGTCCGCCGGCACATCGAAGCGGGAATAATAGAAGCCCGCCCCATCGCGCGCCCAGGCGAGCGTGGAATATTTGACCCACTCCACGCGGTCATCGAGCGTCCGGCCGCTCGCCACATCGACCACGCGCAGGATGCGCCAGTCCGTGCCGGCGTCCTGCACGGAATAGAGCAGGTAGCGCCCGTCCGGCGAGGGCAGCCATTCGGCAAGCGCGCTCGCGCCGTCCTGCGCGAAGCCATTGGGATCGAGCAGCAGTCGCGGCTCGCCCTGCAGCCCCTCGCGCACATAGAGTGGCGACTGGTTCTGCAGGCCGGAATTGCGCGTGTAGAAATAGCGCCCGCCCGTCTTGCGCGGCGTGCCGTAGCGCTCATAATCATAGAGCCTCGCGAGCCGCTCGCGCAGCAGATCGCGCCCCGGCAGCGTCTTCAGATAGGCGAAGGTCGCCTGATTCTCCGCCTCGACCCAGGCGCGCACATCCGCATCGACGCGCACATCATTCTCAAGCCAGCGATAGGGGTCCGCGACCTTCACGCCGAATTGCGTCTCGACAATGTCGACCTTGCGCGTCGCCGGATAGGCCAGGGGGAAGGCGCCCGCCATGCCCGTCGCCGCCATGGGCTGCGCGCGGACCACGGCCGCCTGTGCCGCCGACTCGGGCACCGCAGTCGCAGTGACCGCCTCGTCCGCCCGCGTCCCGCCCCTCGCCCCCGGCGCAACGCCAAGCAGGGCGATGGCGAGGACGGGCAGCAGCTTCTCCGGACGGAACATGGACGCGGGCTCTATCTTTTTTTCAGGCTTCCCGGCAACTTATGTCGGAGCGCTGACATTTAAAAGACGGAACGGCCTTTTTGGCCCGCGCTGAAGCGCTGCTTTACAGGGGGGGACTCGCGCACAGCCGCCCGGATCAGTCAGCCCCGGCCGAGCGGGGGCAGCGCATAGTCGGAGCGCGGCTCGTAGGTCGCGTCCATCATGTCCGGCAGGTTGGAATCGGCGATGACGACCCGCTTCCTGATCTTCCAGCGCCCCCTCTCCCGCACGAGAATATCATATTCGCGCCCCTGCTCGATGAAGCGCGGGGGGGCCTTCACCGTGTCGTTGATGGTCTGGGTCCACAGCATCTGCGCATGGGCCGTGTCGCCCTTTACGTCGATCAGCAGATTGGTAAGCAACATGCGGAAAGTGCCGGTGAGATTGGGCTTGTCCTCCGCCACATCGCGGTAGAGCTTCGCGACTTCGTCCTTGTTGCGACAGATGATGCCGTTCACGTCCAGCTCCATCTCGTCCGCGAAGAAGCCACCAAAGCCCTCCGGATCGCCGCTGCCCAGCCCGGAATAATAGCGCACGAGCAGTTCCTCGATCGCCATGCGGTCGAGCACCATCCGCAGCGCCTCCGCGGTCGTATCCGGCTG
>JAFKLU010000241.1 GCA_017304105.1 Sphingomonadales bacterium | reverse complement strand
GCCTCCACCGCCGCCGCCATGGCGCGGGACCTTGCCGGCAAGGATGAGCGCAAGCTCGGGCCGGAGACGCGCGAGCGGGCAGGGCGGCATCTGCTCGATGTGCTCGCCAGCTCCTATGTCGCCATGCTCGACGACCGCATTTCCGCCTCGGCGATCATGTCCGGCCGGTTCTGGAAGGTGAAGCTGTTCATCGAGGAGCATCTGCGCAACCCCGATCTCAGCCCTTCGCTGATCGCGCGCAAGCTGCAGCTTTCCGACCGCTATCTGCGGATGATCTTCGCGGTGAGCGACGAAAGCCCGTCCGCCTACATCCTGCGGCGGCGGCTGGAGGAATGCGCACGGCAGCTGCGCGAGCCGCGCTGGCGCAGCCATTCGATCACCGACATCGCCTTCTCCTGGGGCTTCAACTCGGCCCCGCATTTCGCGCGCAGTTTCCGCGCGCGCTTCGGAAGCTCGCCGCGCGACTATCGGCAGCAGCATATCGAAGGCTGAAGCGGGTCGGCTCGCGCAGGGCCGGTCCTGATCAATAACGCAAGATCGCGCTGCCGATCCGGCTGCCTGTTGGTGTCGGCGTCTTTGCCATCCGGACCGGGGGCGGCAGGCTGTCATGCGTCAAAGTCTCGCCGTTTTATCTGCAAAATATCGTCTAGCTGGCGTCGATGCATAAACTTTTGGCCGAGTGCGGCGGAATGGCGCGATCAGCTTCCGGCTCGGTAAAGACTTGCATCCGAGCATGCAGGTAAACTTACTGTGATAAGTAATTAATTGACTAAAAAACAATCTGTTGGTAGAATTTTCTGCATGAATTAAATTAAATTAGCTCGCAAATAATTTGAATCAGAAGTACTTCAAGCCAATGTTCCGTAGGGGGCAAGCTTTGGCAATTCCTCAAACATAGCCTCACTGATGTCGGCTCGAAGAAGCTGGCAATCACATAGGAGGGGGAGTTGATCAAAAGACTCATTCTTGTCTCGGTTCCGGCCTTGACGATCGCGCTGGCGCAAGGTGCGCTCGCGCAGGACACGCCCGCCACAGAAGACCAGAGCGGCATTCGCGACATCATCGTAACGGCGACCCGTCAGTCGACCAATTTGCAGGATACGCCGCTCGCGATCACCGCAGTCGATGCGCAGGCGCTTGAGGAGACTGGCCTCGTCCGCGTCTCCGATCTCTCCTTCGTCGTTCCCAACGCGACCTTCCAGCGCGCCCAGAGCGCCTTCGGTCCCGGCGTCACGACCAATATCCGCGGCATCGCCTCGTCCGACACCAGCCTCGCGGGTGAAGCGACGGTCGCTTATTATATCGACGACGTCTATTATCCGATCCTGCTCGGCTCCAATTTCGACCTTCTGGACATCGACCGGGTGGAGGTGCTGCGCGGGCCGCAAGGCACGTTGTTCGGGCGCAATACGCTCGGCGGCGCGGTCAACATCATCTCCAGACAGCCCAGCCTCAGCGACACCTCGGGCTATTTCGAGGTCACCGTCGGCGATTATCATCGGCGTGACATTCGCGGCGGCATCAACATGCCGATCAGCGACACGATGGGCATCATGCTCTCGGGCATGAGTCGTCAGCGTGACGGCTATATGCGCCGGCTCGATTTCCGCTGCGAGATGGTACGCAAGGGCACGCCACAGCTGGCGGGCAACTTCCCCTATGCGGACACGATGCTCACCGACATGCCGAATTACAAGGCGAACGACTGCACCATCGGCCGCCTGGGCGGGGACAATGTGCAGGCGATCGGCGGCAAGTTCCTGTGGGTGCCGAGCGACGGAATCCGCCTGACGATCAGCGGCGACTATACCAAGGACACGTCCGAAAATGTCGCCGACCAGGTGATCGGCATCGATCCTGCGCGCGTGCAACCCAATGTGAAGGTACAGCAGGATTATTTCGGCATTCCCGATTATCGCGCCTTCTGCTCGGGTTACACGAGCGGCATTCCCGCCGGGCAACTGCTCTGCCCCGGCGATCCGTTCGTGACTTATGCGACCTATACGAACCGCATCGCGGCGGGCACCGTGCTGCGCATTCCGGGCGATACGACCGGCACGCGCTCCTATTTCAACGGCATGCTGACGCGCGGCGGCGACATTTACAGTCCGAACATCGACATGGACAATTGGGGCGTCTCGGGGAAGCTGCAGGTCGACCTGACCGACCAGATCGACCTGACCGCCGTGCTTGCCTATCGGATGATGGACGAGACGCACGCCTTCGATACGGATGGTACGCCGCTCGTCGTCGAGCATACGCTGGCCAATATCCAGGAGAAATACGTCAACGCCGAGCTGCGGCTCTCCGGCAAGATGGAATGGATCGACTGGGTGGCCGGTCTCTTCTATTTCGATGCAGATGGCTTCAACCATGCGATCAATCCGCAGGTGAGCAACAACTTCTTCCGCGTCCAGTACACGACCTACGAGCCGACTTCGAAAGCGGTGTTCGCCAACGCCACGGTCCGCCCGTTCGGGGACAAGCTCGGCATCGTGCTGGGCGCCCGCTATTCGGATGACAAGAAGGTGGTGCACTACACCAACATCAATGACGTTCAGCCCAATAGCGGCGACATCCGGTTCGACGTGACGCCGACGGACACCCGCTTCAGCTGGAAGCTCGGCCTCAACTGGGAACCGATGGACAGCATCCTGATCTACGGGTCGGCCTCAACGGGTTACTCGCTGCCCGGCTTCAACGGCCGTCCGTTGCAGATCACGCAGGTGCAGTCGACCGGCGCCAACGACCTTATCGCCTATGAACTGGGCGGGAAGTTCGATCTTTTCGACCGGCGCCTGCGGCTGAACGTGGCCGGCTTCTACACGGACTTCAAGAACCGGCCGACCGCAATCGCCGGTGCCGAGGCGCTGCTCAACAACGGGACTCCGGTCGTTGGCGATCAGCAGCTGGAGCCGCTGCCCGATGGCCCGCCCGGATCGACCCGCTGCGCGACGGCCCGTGTGGCGCCGGGCACCGGCATTTCCTGCCTGGGCCGCACCTATTACCGCAACCTGCCGGCCAAGATCCGCGGCTTTGAGGCAGAGTTGCAGGCCGCGCCGATCGACGGACTGAACATCAATGCGAATGTCGGCTATGCGAAGTTCACCGACGCCGCCATCGCCGCGCGCAGCGTCAACCGGCGCCAGAACGATCCTTACTGGAGCGCGGGCGCGGGCATCCAATATCGGATCGAGGCGGATGCGATCGGCGGATCGGTGACGCCGCGTCTCGACTGGTCCTACCGTTCGAACCGCGTGATCAGCACCACCTCGACGCTCTACAACAGCTATGTGGGCGCCTACTCGGTGTTCAACGGCCGCGTCACCTACAACAACAGCGATCATGACTTCTCGATCTCGTTGGGTGCGACCAACCTGTTCAGTAAGTTCTACTATCGCAACGTGTTCGACTATCAGGGCCTGACCTACCCGCACACGGATGCCCAGCCGGCGCCGCCGCGCGAATGGTATCTGACGCTCAGCAAGCACTTCTGATTGGGGAAGGGGAGGGGTTAGCTCCTCCCCTTCGCCTTGCCCTTGGATTTTGGTCCGTTCGCTTGCCGACGGACGGCTTTGAAGAGGTGAACTCCCCTCAAAACCATCAAGGGCCGGTGCGTATTCTTTCCGCGCCAGTCAATTATTCGGCCTGCGCGCATGGCAGGGAGCGGCCATTCGAGGCATTTGGTGAAGAGGAAACCCAGTCCATGAGGCGTTCGACCGATCATATCCTGAGCAGCCACGGCGGCAATCTCCCGCGTCCGGCCGAGCTGGATGCGCTGCTCGCAAAGGCCGACGAGCATCAGGCCGAGATCGCGGTCGAGCTGCCCAAGGCGGTGCAGTGGGTGGTGGACAAGCAGATCGAGTGCGGCGTCGATATCGTCAATGACGGCGAATATGTGAAGGCCGCAAATATGGGCCATTATGTGGGCTATATTCAGGCGCGCATCACCGGCTACGGCATGATTGATCGCCCGGCCGACTGGCAGCCCAAACGTGCCGGACCCGGCGAGCGCGACCGTCGCGACTTTCCCGGCTTCTATGAGTCGGGCCTGTGGTTCACCGGCTCGGGCGGCCCCGTGCGCCCTGGCTTCGTGCAGCCGCCGATGGGCGGCTTCGGCGGCGCGGTGGGCGGCGACGGGCAGCGCCGCGCGCCGGCCAAGGTCAATGCCTGCATCGGCGACATCAAATATACCGGCTACGACGCCATCCAGAAGGATATCGACGCGATCCAGAAGGCGCTCGTCGGCAAGGATGGCGCGGACGGCTTCATCGCCGCGCTCGGCCCGCTCAGCCTGGGCGCCGGCGTTCACAACCTGCACTATAAGGATGAGCGGGACTATATGTTCGCCGTCGCCGAGTGCGTGCGCGAGGAATATAAGGCGATCACCGATGCGGGCCTCATCGTCCAGGTCGACGAGCCGGAGTTCGCGACGAGCTGGATGTTCTACCCGGACTGGTCGGTGGAGCAGTATCGCGCCTATCTCGACTTCTGCGTCGAAATCATCAATCACGCGCTCAAGGGGCTGCCGCAGGAGCAGGTCCGCTTCCACATGTGCTGGGGCTCGGGCCACCGCCCGCATGTCCACGACATCGAGTTCAGGCACATCGTCGACAAGCTCATCCAGATCGATGCGCAGGCCTACAGCTTCGAGGCGTCCAACGTCCGCCACGCGCACGAGTACAAGGTGTTCGAGGACGTGAAGCTGCCCGACGGCAAGATCATCGTGCCGGGCGTGGTCGGCCATTATACCGATCTCGTCGAGCATCCCGAGCTGGTGGCCGAGCGGCTGGTCAATTTCGGCAAGCTGGTCGGCAAGGAGAATCTCCATGCCGGCACAGACTGCGGCATCGGCTCGCGCGTGGGCCATGAGGAAGTCGTCTGGGCCAAGCTCAAGGCGATGTCCGAAGGCTGCCGCATCGCGGGCGAACGGCTGAAGTAAGGCGGCGAGGGGGCGCGGTTCGGCGCCCCCGCTTCCTGTCCTGCTAATCTACGGCCAAACTGGATCCCCGCGTTCGCGGGAATGACGACCGAAGGCCGTTTCGGGAGATTCCATGACCAAATCCGTCTTTCTCGTCACCGGCGGCAGCCGGGGCATTGGCGAGGCGATTGCCCGCAGCGCGGCCCGGGAGGGCTATCATGTGCTCATCAGCTATGCCGGCCGGGCCGACGCCGCGCAGGGCGTGGTGGACGCGATCAGGGCGGAAGGTGGCGAGGCGAGCGCGGTGCAGGCCGACACCGGCAAGCCCGAGGACATTGCTCGCATGTTCGCGCAGGCGGACAAGCTCGGCCCGCTCGCGGCGCTTGTCTATAATGGCGGGATCACGGGCGGGGTCGGCCCGCTCGCGGACCAGTCCGACGAGAATCTCGCCAACGTCATCGCGGTCAACCTGACCGGCGCGCTCATTGCCTCGCGCGAGGCGATCCGGCGCATGTCCACGCGGCTGGGCGGGCAGGGCGGCTCGATCATCCTGCTGAGCTCGCGCGCCTCCACGCTGGGCGCGCCCAACCAGCACGTGGATCGACAGCCTGACGCTCGGCCTCGCGCGGGAGGTGGGCGCCGAGGGCATCCGGGTGAACTGCGTCTCGCCCGGCCCGATCAATACCGAGATCCACGCGCCGGGCCGGCTGGCGAGCATCGCGGACACGCTGCCCATGAAGCGGGCGGGCGAGCCGCAGGAAGTGGCCGACGCGGTCATGTATCTCGCCTCGGACAAGGCAAGCTACGTGTCGGGCGCGACGATCCTGGTGGCTGGCGCGCGCTGACCTTGCGGCTCTGCACTGGCGTTTGCGCTCTAGGCGGCGCGGACAATTTGCGAGTTGACCGAATGTCCGCTCTGGAGAGGCGGGGCGGGGGTAGCTGAAGGCCGGAAGGTCGTGAAAACTGCCTTCGCCGTCATTCCCGCGAACGCGGGAATCCAGAACCCAGCAAAGCGCCCATGCGGCCTGGATTCCCGCTTTCGCGGGAATGACGACGTGGGGGGATGCGACATCTCCTCTGGTCAAGCGTTTTTGGGACAGTCTGCCGACAGCGGTCGTTCGGACCTGTCCCCGCCGCCTAAAGCCCACCCGGCAACTTGGATCGCATCATCTCCGTCCTGTCGATCTTCCGTCCATCGACGATGAAGGTCCCGTCGCCAACGGCATGGATCATGCGCTGCTCCTTGCGGGCGCTGTCGAAATAGGCGGCTAGGCCTTCCAGAACGATGATGTTGTGCCGGTCCACCATGTTGACCACCCGGCACTCGATGTTCGCCAGGCATTCCCGAATTAGCGGCGCCCGGACATGCCGGGCCGGGACGGCGGTAAGCCCGAATTTCCCGAACTTGTCCGTGTCCGCGCCCGAGCAGGTTCCGATGCCGACGGCCGTGTCGATCAGGTCCACCGTGGGAATGGAAAGCACGCACTCCCTCTTGTCGCGAAGCGCCGCATAGGAATGGTTCCAGGCGCCCGTGGTGATCGCGAATGTGGGGGAGAAGTCCATCACCATGGTCCAGGTGATGGTCATCACGTTGTCCTTGAGGCCGTCATTCGTCGTGACCAGCACCACCGGTCCCGGCTCGATGAGCGTGAATGCCCGGCTCAGCTTCAGATCTTCCATCGCCGTCTCCTGTCGCACTCAGAAAAAGGACTCGGGAATTCCGGGAAAAGCATAGCCTATTTCCCAAATGAGCAAGCGGGGAGTGGGCAGGCGTGCGAGCGTGCCCACTATTCGAGTATCCCCTATTCGCAATCGGTATCATGCTCTGAGATGAAGACGGGCTACGACTGGCGGCAAGGCGTGACGCGACCGCATCCTGGAGAGCATTGATGGCTGAAGCATATAAGATCCCGGAAGATGCCGCGAGCCAGGTGCCAGGCGAAGGCGAGGCTGCCAGCGCGGCGAACCCGCCCTGGCCGAGCAGGGCGCAGCGCTCCTACTCGCTGTTCGTGCTGACGATCGTGGTGATGTTCACCGTGCTGGACAGGCAGATTCTCTCGCTGCTCATTGAGCCGATCAAGGCCGATTTCGGGATCACCGATACGCAGGCGGCGCTGCTGATGGGGGCGGCCTTCTCCATCACTTACGGCATTGCCGGCATGCCGATCGCGCGCATCGCCGACCGCACCAACCGCAAGAATCTCGTCGCTGCCTGCATCGCCTTCTGGAGCGCGGCGACGGTCGCCTCCGGCTTCGCGCAGAGCTATGTCGCGATGCTCTGGTCCCGGCTCGCCGTGGGCGTCGGCGAGTCCGGCTATGGCCCGGCGACATGGTCGGTCGTGACGGACAGCTATCCGCGCGAAAAGGTCGCCTTCGCCACCGGCACGCTGGGCATCGGCGCGATGATGGGCACCGGGCTCGCGCTGTTTCTGGGCGGCGCGGTCCTTGCCTTCGTGCAGCATCTCCCGCCCGTGGACCTGCCATGGGGCGGCACGCTCCGGCCCTGGCAATGGGCGTTCATCATCGTCGGCGCGCCGGGGCTGATCTGGGCGATGATCGTGCTCACCATCAAGGAGCCGGCGCGGCGCGGCATGATCGGCGGCAAGCCGCAGCACGTGCCGGTGAAGGATGTCGCCCGCTGGATCATCGACGATTGGCGCACCTATCTCGCGGTGATCGGCGGCACCTGCATGAAGGTGCTGCTCACCGCCGGTCCCACCACCTGGGGCGCGACGTTCCTGCACCGCGAGTTCGGCTGGGATCTGGCGCAGGTCGGCATCATATCGGGTACGATCATGCTCGTCGTCTCGCCCGTCGCCATGCTCGCCGGCGGCAAGCTCTCCGAACATTGGACGAAGCAGGGCAGGCAGGACGCCAATCTGCGCATCGTTTTCTACGGCCTGCTCGCCTCGGTGCCGTTCCTCATCGTCGCGCCGCTCATGCCGAACCCCTGGCTCGTGCTGGCCTTCAATGCCATCGCCTCCTTCATCGGCACGCTCGGCTTCGGGCCGGGGGTGGCGGCCTTTCAGGTCATCACGCCCAACCGGATGCGCGCGCAGGTCAGCTCGCTCTCGCAGTTCGGCACCAATGTGATCGCGTTCGCGCTCAGTCCGCTGCTCGTGGCGCTCATCACCGACTTCGTTTTCCGCGATCCCGATGCGCTCGGCTACTCCATGGCGCTGAATGCCGCGCTGATGGGCGTGCTCTCCATTCTGATCACCTGGCAGGGGCTCGGCCCTTATGCGCGCTCCTATGCGCGGGCCGTGCGGGAGTTCGCAAATTGACGGGCCCGACGCACGCGATAGCCATGAGCCGCAATCTCGAAGCGCTGGAGATCATCGACGCGCAGATCCACGAGCCCGCGCCCGGCGCCGCCTGGGAGGAGAGCCAGAAGGGCCAATATGCGCTCTGGCAGGTGGAGCTGGCGCGCGAGGCGATGGACGCGGTCGGCGTGGACATCGCGCTGGCGGTGACGAGCGAGCGGTTCATCGATGCGGCGCATGAGCGCTATCCGGGGCGCTTCCCCGGCGTGCCGGTCATTTTCCACATGAATGCGGACATGGATGCCGAGGTGCGGCGCATCCGCGCGCATCCGGCGATGGTCGCGGCGCGGGCGCTGGTCGGCGATTATGTGACCGCCACGATGCGGCCGGAATTCGCGGACGGCGTCTATGATCCGCTCTATGCGGCGGCGGAGGAAGTCGGCCTGCCGATCTTCAACTCGACCCATGGCGGCTGCGGCAACATGGCGGTGATTGCCAAGCGTCATCCGGACCTGACGCTCATCATCGACCATATCGGCGTGGCGCAGCACCCAAGCTCGCCGCCCGAGGCGATGAGCTGGGCGCCGTTCGAGGATCTGCTGGAGCTTGCTCAATATCCCAATGTCCATGTGAAGCTCTGCGGCGCGCCTCTGCTCAGTCAGGAGAATTATCCCTACGAGGATGTGTGGCCCTATCTCGACCGGCTGTTCGCCGCCTTCGGCCATGAGCGGGTGATGTGGGGCAGCGACTATACCCGCCCGCGCAGTGCCGATCTCCCGCGCGGCGAGCGGCCGCGTCGGCGGGGCATCACCTATGCCGAGAGCCTCAATCATCTGCTGCATTCGGACCGCCTGACCCACGAGCAGAAGGCGCTCGTGCTCGGCGGCAATGCGCGCCGCCTGTTCAACCTGCCGGCCCTCTCGCAGGACTGGGGCCCGCCACCGATGTTCTGGTAGGATGCGATGACCGACGCGGAGACGCTGCTCGCGCAGATCGACGAAGCCTGCCGGCGCATGAGGATCGCGCAGACGACCTTCGGACGTCAGGCGGTGAATGATGGCAAGCTGGTGAGCCGGCTGCAGCAGGGCGGGCGGGTGACGCTGGAGACGGTCAACCGCGTCCACCGCTTCATCGCCGAGAAGGGCGGTCCCTCGGCCACCAATCTGCGCTCGGCGATCAAGGGCATCGAGCACAGCGTTGATCCGGTCCACGGCTTCCGCTTCTACGACAACCGCCAGAAATATCTGATGTTCGTCAACACGACGTCCGAGAAGCAGATGGTGGCGGACAAGGCGCTGGAGCAGCTCACCCTGACCCAGCCCGAGCCGCCCGCGATCCGCCTGTTCGATGGCGGCTCGGGCGACGGCACGGCTTTCGCGCGGCTGCTGCGCGGCGCGCACCGGCGTTATCCTTGGCTGCCTTTCTATGTGGTCGCCAAGGAGATCAGCATCGAGAATGTGCGCCTCATGCTGGAGAAGATGCCGGACCGCTTCCAGGAGCATCCTTCGACAGTGCTGGTCGTCACCAACCTGAACTATGCCGACGCGCCTTATCTCAAGCCCTCCTCGCCGGTCGCGGCCAGCGCCATGGCGTGGCACGAGGTGGCGCTGGAAGGCTCCACGGCGGGCGATTTCGAGGAGGCGATCGCGGCGCTGCAGCCGGTGATTGACCAGAACTGGCAGGTGAAGGTCAGCCAGGCGAGCGGCCATCCCGTGACGCAGACGCCGGCCGTGCTGGTCATCTACCGCAAGGACCAGCAGTTCGTGCTGGATTCGATCATCCCGCGCCGGGGTCTTGCGCGCGCGGACTTCGATTTCGTGCTGCTCTCCCATCCTTATCGCGCGCGGGCGCCGATCGGCTTCAAGGCGGGCAAGGTGGTGGCGCCGCTGGTGCGGGCGCTGCGGCCAAACGGGCGCCTGCTCGGCATCCACGGCTATGGCCATGATCCGGGGCTGGAACTGGTCCGCTCGATCTGGCCGGGGGAAGACCCGTTCGTCACCGGCCGGGCGGAGCTGATGGCGGCGGTCAAGCAGGAACTGGGCGGGCAGGCGCGCAATTATCGCTTCCATGAGCTTAGTGACGAGGAGGCCGTGTTCCGCTATCCGATCCGCATGCTCGCGACCGAGATCGTGCGGGAAGGGGAGTTCGGTATGTCCACGCTGCTCGCGGCCTGGAACGCGGCAAGCTATGTGGCGCAGATCGAGGACGTGCGGCTCTCCGCCATCCTCAATCGCAACCGCTATGTGGATGCGACGCGGGACATTCTCCATGCCCATCGGGGTTTGTGGTTCAACAACGAGACCTATATCATCTCCAGGCGCGCCGAACTGGGCGCGCATTGACGAAGAGGCGCCTTTCATGACCGCAGAGACCAGGATTGCCGGTGCACAGGACCGCCCCGGCGGCCCGAGCTGCCCCTTTTGCGGCGCGGCGTGGACGGAGACGATGCTCGATCAATATGATGCGCTGCTCGATCCCAATGGTTGCGCCTGCTGCGGATCGGCCGGCATGGTGGAGCATGGCGAGGACCATCATCACCATGAGGAGCGGGCGGTGCCGACGACGGACCTGTGCTGCGAGAGCTGCGGCAAGCCGATCTTCCGGGCGCCGGGTTCGCTCTGACCGACTCCGTTGCCGTTTGCAGGCCGGCTTCAGCCCGTGAAACCGTTCGCCCTGAGCTTGTCGAAGGGTTGGGCTGAGCGAAGTCGGAGCCTCCCAGTTTGAGAGACTTTGCCTCCGCTCAGTCCGAACGGATGTCGATTTTGGCGATCAGGCCAGTTCGGCGAGTGCCACCTGCGGCCGCGCGCCATAGTGCTGGATCACCTCGGACGCCGCGATGCTGCCAAGGCGCCCGCATTCGGCGAAGGGCAGGTGGCGGCTGAGGCCATAGAGCACGCCGGCGGCGTAGAGATCGCCCGCGCCGGTCGTGTCGACCAGTTCGTCGATGGGCGAGGCGGGGATCTCGTAGCGGCCCTCGCCGCTTGCGATCAGCGAGCCCTGCGAGCCAAGGGTGATGGCGACCACGTCGATCTTGCTGGCCAGGTCGTTGGCGGCCGCCGCGATGTCGCGATTGCCGTAGAGCGCCTCGATCTCGTCGTCATTGGCGAAGAGGATGTCGACATGCTGGTCGATCAGCGCCTTGAACTCGTCCTTGTAGCGGTGGACGCAGAAGCTGTCCGACAGAGTGAGGGCGACCTTGCGGCCTGCGCCGCGCGCGATGGTCGAGGCCTTGCGGAAGGCTTCCTTGGCGGCCGGCGGATCGAACAGATAGCCTTCAAGATAGGTGATGGCGCTGGCCGCCACCAGATCGGCGTCGATGTCGTCGGGCGTCAGGTTCACGCAGGCGCCCAGATGCGTGTTCATCGTGCGCTGCGCGTCGGAGGTGACGAGCACGAGGCAGCGCGCGGTGGCCGGGCCGTCCGTGGCCGCGGGCGTGGCGAAGGTGACGCCGAGTGAGGTCAGATCGTGCTTGAAGATCTCGCCGAACGTGTCCTGCTTCACCTTGCCGATGAAGGCGGCCTTGCCGCCATAGGAAGCGACACCCGCAATGGTGTTGCCGGCCGATCCGCCCGACGCTTCGATGGCCGCGCCCATGTCGGCATAGATGGCATGGGCCTGCGCTTCGTCGATCAGCGCCATGCCGCCCTTCGGCATGCCATGCTTTTCGAGAAAGGCCTCGTCGGCCTGCGCGATGATATCGACAATGGCATTGCCGACACCCAGCACATCATAGGTCGCGTCGCTCATTTGGTGGCCTCCCAGTGAATTTGTGAGCCCGGCCATAGACGGGCAATATAGGCTTCGTCACCCATCTTTCGTCATTCCCGCGAAGGCGGGAATCCAGTTTCGGCGCAGCCGTTCGAGACTGCCAGGGCGGAGCTGGATTCCCGCCTTCGCGGGAATGACGAAGTGGGAAGGGGGGAGGCGCAGCGTCCACCGCGCCTCCCGTCAGTCGATCAATAGCGGTAGTGATCGGGCTTGAAGGGGCCTTCGGTGGAGACGCCGATATAGGCGGCCTGCTTTTCGGTCAGCTTGGAGAGCTTGACGCCGAGCTTCTCGAGGTGGAGCGCGGCGACCTTCTCGTCGAGATGCTTGGGCAGCACATAGACCTGGTTCTCGTAGTTCTCGCTCTTGGTCCACAGCTCGATCTGCGCCAGCACCTGGTTGGTGAAGCTGGACGAC
>JAFKLU010000240.1 GCA_017304105.1 Sphingomonadales bacterium | reverse complement strand
GCTGGGACCTCCCGGCGCCGGTAAGGGGACGCAGGCGCAAAGTCTCGTCGCGGAACGCGGCATGGTCCAGCTTTCCACCGGCGACATGCTGCGCGCGGCGGTCAAGGCGGGCACGCCGATCGGCCTCAAGGCCAAGGCCGTAATGGAAGCGGGCGAGCTCGTCTCGGACGAGATCGTCTCGGGCATCATCGGCGAGGCGCTGGATGAGCTCCAGCCCGGCACAGGCGTAATCTTCGACGGTTATCCGCGCACCGCGCCGCAGGCCGAGAGCCTGGACGCGCTGCTTGCCGATCGCGGCCGCAAGCTCGACCATGTGATCGAGCTCGAAGTGGACGAGGACGCGCTGGTCGATCGTATCACCGGCCGCTTCACCTGCGCTACCTGCGGCGAGGGCTATCACGACCGCTACAAGCTGCCCAAGGTCGAGGGCGCGTGCGACAAGTGCGGCGGCCACGAGTTCAAGCGCCGGCCTGACGACAATGAGGAAACGGTGCGCACGCGCATGGCCGAATATCGCGCCAAGACTGCGCCGATCCTGCCGATCTACGAGGCGCGCGGCATTGTGAGCCGCGTCGACGGCATGGCCGACATCGGCGACGTGGCGACGGCGATCGGGAAAATCCTCGACAGCGCGATCTGAGAGGGTCGGGGCGGCCAGGAGCCGTCCCGCTCAAATGGCAATAACATGTGCTCGTGCGAAAGCAGGAGCACATCGCCGGCGCTCTCTCGGCCCTGCGGCACGCGGAGTTGCGCGCGCCTTCCGGGCCCAAGTTGCTCCTCTTGCATTTCATTACCCCGACTCGTTCTGAGCTGTTCGTCAGGGTGAGCCAATTGGCGTGTCACAAGAGGGAGGAAATCACGGGTCGGCTGCTGTTCGCGAGCTTACCGCTGCCTCAAGGGCTTTGAGGGACGGAACGCGGTGCCCCCCCCGGGCGAGCGGATCATCGACGTGCATGGCGCGCTTCGCGGCGACTCTGCGCCATGTGCGAGGGCGGTTGGATGATCGCCGCGCTGGCACTGGTACCCCCGGCTAGACTTATGTGCTCGCTCGGTCGGGTCTGAGCAATCTTGAAGAGGCCATCGCGCCCTCTGGTTGCTCGATCAGCTCAGCAGCCCGCCCGACTGAGCTTATCGGCCAGAATCAAGCCGTCCGCCGATAGCGCTGTCAGCCAGAGCAGCAGGTGGCCCGCTACATAGCAGAGGCCGCCGACTGCGATCGTCACCATGAACATGACGCCGCTGGGAAGCAGATGTGCGGCCGGGCCCGCCTTGAACAGAAAAATGCCCGCCGCCATGATGGCCAGCGCACCGAAGGAGCGGCGGCAATCGTGAAGCTGCTGGAACAGGGTGATGCCCGTGATCTTCCGCACCAGCCACATGAACAGCCCGATGCCGTAAATGGTGGTGACGGCACGCGCCGCAAGCACGCCAGGCAGGCCGAACAGGAAGAGGCCGGCGAGAACCACCGGAGTGCGGAACGCGAAATTCATCAGGTCCCGGCGGAACAGGTCGCGAGTACGGCCGTTTGCCATGGCGAGCGGCTTTGCGCTCGCGATCAATGCCTCCAGCGCCAGCAGGGGCGCCAGGATCTGGATGATCGGAATGATCGGAAGCCATTTTTCGCCGAGCAGGACATTGACGAACTGATCCGCGACCAGCCCGAAGCCGACGCCAGCCGGAACGCACGCGGCGAAGAGGAGCGATTGCGCCCGCCGATAAGCAGTGGCGAGCCGGACCGGATCGTCCTTGACCCGGGACAGGCCAGGGAACAGCACGACAACCAGCGGCGTGGTGATTTCGCGCGTGGGAAGGACGGCCTTGTCGTCGGCATACCAATAGAGGCCGACTTCTCGATGACCGAGGACCGAGCCGATCATCAGCGTGTCGATACGCTGGTTGATCGTGTTCAGGATGCCGCTGAACGTCCCCCAGACGGAGAAGGACCAGATGGCCCGGATGCGCTTGGTGCTGAAGCGGAGCGGGGCGGGTGCATAGCAATGCGTCAGGGTGACGCTGACGATCTGCGCGGCGATCATGCCGATGATGATCGCCCAGACGCTGCGGTAGAAATAGGCGATGGGCAGCGCCACCACCATGTTGGTCATACGCAGCGTGATGCTCTGGACTGCCGATGGCCCGAAGGAGAGCTGCTTCTGGATAAGCGCCCATCGCGGACTGAAGAAGCCCGAGAGCAGCATGATGAAGGCCATGGCCAGCAGGATCCCGAACAGGCGCGGCTCATGATATAAATAGGCGATGGGCCAGGCCGCGACGCCAAGCACGACAGAGAGAAGCACCGCCCTGGCCACGGCGAGCGTGTAGGTGCTCCCGATATGATCGTCATCGACTTCGGAAGTCTGGATCAACGCCTCGGAAAGCGGCAGGGCCGCGAGCGCCTGCACCACGGCCGAAAGGCTGATCGCCATGGCGAAGAGGCCAAAATCCTCGGGCATGAGCAGCCGCGCGAGGACGATCGAGGAAATGAACGAGAGCAGCGCCACCACCGCCCGGCTGCTCAGCGTCCAGGCGAAGCCCTTTACAAGCCGGTTTCTCACTGATGGAGCGGGCGTGCGATCAGTCATGGATGGACGGTCTTCCAGAGGGGGCTGGTGCGCGCATGGAGAGGATTGCGCTTGCCCAGCAAGGTATCACAGGTTTCTATTACCGGGGGGTTGATAAATAGGCCTTGATGCCTTTCCTATCGGCAATTGTGCATTGCACAAGCCCGCGCGTCTCTCTTTCGAGACGTTTCGGCGCTACGGCAGGCAGCGGGGGCGCCGGCCTCGCCGATAGCTGTGCGCGATATTGACAGAAGCGGAGACTCGCGCTAGAGGCCTGCGATCCCAAGACGTGAGGTCGAACGGCAGCGCATGCAGGCGCCCGCCGTCCTTTTTGCGTCCCGGGGTTGCAACGCGACGAGATAGGGCGCCCGCCAAGCCGCCCTGTGGAGCAGGAGGATATTATGGCACGTATTGCTGGCGTCAATATTCCGACGAACAAGCGGGTTATTGTCGCACTCACCTACATTCATGGAATTGGGCCGAAGACCGCGGTGGACATCGCCGACAAGCTCGGCATCGACCATAGCCGCCGCGTTCAGGATCTGACCGACGCCGAGGTTCTGCAGATCCGCGAGACCATCGACGCTGACCTCACCGTCGAGGGCGACCTGCGTCGCGAGACCGCGATGAACATCAAGCGCCTGATGGACCTTGCCTGCTATCGCGGCCTGCGCCATCGCAAGGGCCTCCCCGTCCGCGGCCAGCGCACGCACACCAATGCGCGCACCCGCAAGGGCAAGGCCAAGCCGATCGCCGGCAAGAAGAAGTAAGCGCTTCTTCCAGTCGAGAAGCCGGGGCGCGCGACGCGACTACGCTCCGCCCCCGGCAATCAGCACCAGTTTCGAGTAGGATAGACATCTTATGGCACGGGAACCGCAGCGGCTTCGCAGGCGCGAACGCAAGAACATCTCGGCCGGCGTCGCGCATGTGAACGCCAGCTTCAACAACACCATGGTCACCATCACCGACGCGCAGGGCAATGCGATCAGCTGGTCCAGCGCTGGCATGATGGGCTTCAAGGGCAGCCGCAAGTCGACGCCTTACGCTGCGCAGGTTTGCGCGGAAGACGCCGGCCGCAAGGCTGCCGAGCACGGCGTGCGCACCCTCGAAGTCGAGGTCAAGGGCCCCGGTTCGGGCCGTGAATCCGCTCTGCGCGCTCTGCAAGCGGTGGGCTTCACCATCACCTCGATCCGCGACGTGACGCCGATCCCGCACAACGGTGTTCGTCCGAGCAAGCGTCGCCGCGTCTAAAGGCGTCATGCGCCATACGGGACGGAGCGTGCGCTGCAACGCTCCGGCACCCGGAACCTTTTGTACGGCTCAAGGCGGGGGACCAGCGCTGATTATCCTCCCGCCGGCGGCTCAACTCCCAGGGGAAATACATGACTGTCAACATCAAGAACTGGCAGGAATTGAAGAAGCCCAACGGCCTGGAGATCAAGGCCAGCGGCGACCCGAAGCGGCGCGCAACCTTCGTCGCCGAGCCGCTTGAGCGCGGCTTCGGCCTGACCTTGGGCAATGCGCTGCGCCGCGTGCTGCTCTCCTCGCTCCAGGGCGCGGCGGTCACCGCGATCAAGATCGAGAACGTGCTGCACGAATTCTCCTCGCTCGCCGGCGTGCGCGAGGACGTGACCGACATCGTGCTCAACGTGAAGCAGCTCGCGCTCAAGATGGAGGGCGAAGGCCCCCGTCGCCTCCAGCTTTCCGCCACCGGCCCGGCCGCGGTGAAGGCGGGCGACATCGCCGTCTCCGGCGACATTCAGGTGATGAACCCGGACCTCATCATCTGCCACCTCGACGAGGGCGCCAGCTTCAACATGGAGCTGACCGCGGACGTGGGCAAGGGCTATGTCCCGGCTGTCAACAACCGCCCGGCCGACGCGCCGATCGGCCTCATCCCGGTCGACGCGCTCTACTCGCCCGTGCGCCAGGTGGCGTACAAGGTCGAGAACGCCCGTATCGGCCAGGAGCTGGACTATGATCGCCTGAACCTGACGGTCGAGACGGACGGCACGGTGAGCCCCGAGTACGCCGTGGCCTATGCCGCGCGCATCCTGCAGGACCAGCTCCAGCTCTTCGTCCACTTCGAGGACGCGCTGCCGGTCGCCGGCCCCTCCGCCCATGTCGGTGCCGCTGGCGCCGGTGCGGACGAAGGCGAGGGCGACACCAACCAGATCAACCGCTACCTGCTCAAGAAGGTGGACGAGCTGGAACTCTCGGTGCGCAGCGCCAACTGCCTCAAGAACGACAACATCATCTACATCGGCGATCTGGTCCAGAAGACCGAAGCCGAGATGCTGCGCACGCCGAACTTCGGCCGCAAGTCGCTCAACGAGATCAAGGAAGTGCTCTCCAGCATGGGTCTGCGCCTCGGCATGGACATCCCGGGCTGGCCGCCCGAGAACATCGAGGAGATCGCCAAGAAGCTCGAGCAGGAACTGCTCGGCTAAAGGCTTCGGGTCAAAGTGATGCTTTGACCCGGATTTTTCCTGGGATTGAAAGAAGCCCCTGCCGCAAGGCGGGGGCTTTTTTGTTTGAAGCGGCTTGTTGATGCTCGTCGCCTTGAGGCGAGAGCTTCACAGTTTCGGGAGCTGGGTGTTCACCGCAAATAGGCGACGATGCGCTGCAATGACTGACCCGAAATTGGCCTAGCCGCTGGTGGCGCCATGCCGGTTGATGACCAGAACCTTCCGTCGGCTCGCCGTTTTTCATCTTGCGGGTACAGGCTCCGGTTTTGCGTCAGTTCGATACGATCATGCAGGGCGATACTATCTTCCTAGGGGAGAGTGGAATGTCCAAACACATCCGGATCTTGGGCCTTTCCAGTCTTCCATATTCAGTTCGTTGCCGAGCATCGCGGTGCATAAATCAACGCCATAAGATAGTTCGGCCAAATAACGTCGAAAGCCAAAGGCGCACACATCTGCAATTTGAAGCAGTGCGCCCCTAGGATCACCTTTTTTAAGAAAGAGGATCTCGCTCTGGAGATGGTGTGCGCGTCGGAAACTCTCCTGGCGAGCCGGCCTCCCTAGTTCGCGGTCCTCTGAGGTTTGGGCAAATTCGATGCCCAGCATATTCTCTCCTATTCTCAGCAACTCGACACCATAACTAAAGAGCTTCTTGTGTTCGCTCACATCTTCAGCTCTCACCCAGCCTTGGCAACTTGGAGAGGTGTTGGCAGAGAGGAAGCGCTCGGCGCTCCAAAGACATTCCTTGAACGCCAAGAAATGTTGGAAATGATCTTCCCGGATTCCGACCTTTGCAAGGGCGGGGATATTGCCTGTGGACGCATCTCGGCGAGTCTTTCCAATTGCAATTGGTAGGCCTAACTTTCTCGGAATTTCAAGGACATGCTTTAGAAATTCACGCCTTTCGTGGGCAGGCCAATGTTCTCGAATATCTGGGTCGTTCCAAATCTTCCTTGCGCTTATCCATGGTACTCTTGATCTCGCGGCAGCCGGTATCATGTCCATGGCTTGAAAAATGGCTTCTTCTGCGATTCGGTGTTGTTGAAAAGCTTCGACAATTATTCCTGTAACAATGGTTACAGGCTCATTGGCCGCCTGCCCTGCTTCATCCATATAGATATAATACATCAGGCAATTCTTCGTCCGTATTGAAGGTGTGACTAACGTTCGCGCGGAGAGTGCCGGAAATCATAGATTGCTTGCAACCCCTTGACATCGTCACGCTGATCTGGCACAAAACAAGAACATCGCGATAGTGCGCATCGGTTGCGCTGCGTGGTGATCCCCTCACAGATCAGGACCAAATCCCCATGGGCAAGAACGGCTCGGCGCGTGCGCCGCTGGCCGGGCGCGTCGTGCGTCCGGCGAAGAACGGCAAGAGCAAGGTGGTCCGCTCCAGTGGCAAGCGCTGGTCGGACAGGTGCGAGAAGGTCTTTCTGGAGACGCTGGCGGCGACGTGCAATGTGCGGCTCTCGGCGGCGGAAGTGGGCTTCACCGCGGCGGCGCTCTACCGGCGACGGGCGCGCTGGCCGGCTTTCAAGGCGGCGTGGGATGCCGCCATCGAGCATGGCTATGCGCGGATCGAGGCGCTGTTGGTGGAGCGGGCGACGGACAGCGTGGTGCGCGTGGAGCTGGATGGCGACTGGGAGCCGGCGGGCCCGCCGCTCAGCAATGCCGAGATGATGAACCTGCTAAAGCTGCACCGCTCCACCGCGCGCGGGGGCAAGGAGCAGAATTACGACTGGCGGGCCAAGCCCTGGGACATGGACGCGATCCGCGCGAGCATCCTGCGCAAGATCGAGGCGATCGAGCGGGCGCGTGCGCTGGGGCGGGAGCAGGACGGGGGTGACGCGGCGGGTTCCGGCGGGGCTGGGGACGGCGCTGAGGGCTCCGGTTGGGCGGGCTCGGGCGGGGAAAGCTCCGGCGGGGAAGGCTCCGGCGGGGGCTGAGGCTCTTTTACGCTGCGTTGCCCCGGCGCGATTTTTTTCGGGCCGCTTTTCCGGGCCGCTGTTCGGCGCCGCTGCTCCGGGCGTCGGGAGGCGCGCTGTGCGGCGCAGGCGGCGGGGTCTGCCGGTGGCGCGAGACGGTCGCTCCGGGGCGCGGGGCTGGGGCGCTCGCCTGCCTGCCGTGCGCACGCGCGCCGATTGCGGGCGGCCTCTCCGGCGCGGGGAGGCGCGCCGTCCCGGCCGGGGCGGCTGTTTTCAGGGAGGATCTATGTCCATCAACGAGCGGTTCGAGGGGCTGAGCGAGGCCGAGCGCGTGACGCTGCTGCGCGGCCTCACCGACGTGGAGCGCGATGCCTGGCTGGCGAACTGGCCGGAATGGGCGCATCCGGGCCAGCTCTGGCCGGGCGGGGCATGGCGCACCTGGGTGATGATGGCGGGGCGCGGCTTCGGCAAGACGCGGGCCGGGGCGGAATGGGTGGCGGCGCTGGTGCGCGCGTGCGGCTCTGGCGGGCAGGCGCAGGGCGGCGGCGGGGGCGGCGGGCCTTTCTGGCAGGGCGCGCAGGGCGCGGCCGGCGGGCTCGACCCCGGCGTTGCGGGGCCGATCCGCATCGCGCTGGTGGCGGCGACCACGGATGAGGCGCGGCGCATCATGGTCGAGGGGCCGAGCGGGCTGCTCTCGCTCGCCTGGCCGCCCGGCGCGCGGCCGAGCTTCGAGCCTAGCCGGCGGCGGCTGCTGTGGCCGTGCGGATCGGAAGCGACGCTGTTCTCCGGCGCCAGCCCGGAGGCGCTGCGGGGCCCCGAGCACCACTTCGCCTGGTGCGACGAGCTGGCGAAATGGCGCCATCCCGGCGAGACATGGGACATGCTCCAGTTCGGCCTGCGCATGGGCGCGCGGCCGCGCACGCTGGTGACGACCACGCCGCGCGCGGGATGCACGACGCTGCGCGCGATCCTGCAGGCGGAGGGCACGGTGCAGACCGGCGGGCCGAGCAAGCGCAACCCGCATCTGCCCGGCGCCTGCCCGACAGAGCCGCTTGCGCGCACCAGCGCCGCCACCCATTCCGCCCCGGC
>JAFKLU010000239.1 GCA_017304105.1 Sphingomonadales bacterium | reverse complement strand
GCCCTCTTCACCTGTTCCGCCGTCGCGCAGGGCAAGCTAGAATCCACGCCCGGTCGATCGCCACGGATGCCGGTCGCGCGGATCGCGGCCGCCGACCACATTGCGCGCCTCCAGCATGACGAGCGCCCCGCCCATGGCGGCAAGCGCCGGCCGGTCGAGCATCAGCCATCGAGGGCTGCAGCCGCGCGGCATCCGGCGGTCGGCGATGACGATGTCGGCGCGCGCGCAGGCATCGACCAGATCCTGCCAGGGCAGTTTGAGGTTCGTGCGCGTCACCAGCAGGCGCATCGGCGCGCTTCCGGCCATGGGCAGCAGAACCTCGCAAAGGTCCAACGAGCAAGTGGAGCCGTCCGCCTCCGCGAGCGGCAGGAACGCACCTTCATAGGCGGCAGCCTCCCCGATCACAGTGCGCACATAGTCCCCGGCCCGCTCACGCAGCAGCGCCATCTCACCCGTGGGCGTGCGCAGCGCGACATGGCGGCCATCCGCCGTCACCATCAGGTCAGGCGCCGGCGCGCTCAGCGTGAGGATGAGGCCCATCGCCGCCATTGGCGCGCCCAGCCAGCGCACGCGCCCTTGCCACAGCATCATCCAGAGGAAGCCCAGCATGGTGAGCACGAACACTGCTTTGCCCGTGACCGGGGCCGCCATGGTGGCGAAGGGCTGGCTGGCGACAAAATGCGCAACGCCGAGCAGGAGGCGCAACGCCTGGCCGACCACCCACCAGGCCGGCGCGCCGAGCCCGACAATATCGAGCAGCAGGCCCGCCACCTCGGCTGGCATGACGACAAAGCTGGTGAGCGGGATGGCGATTAAATTCGCGCCGGCGCCCAGCAGTCCGGAGCGATGGAAATGCGCAAAGGCGATCGGCGCGAGCACGATTTCCACGACAAGGCCCGTCACCAGCAGCACCCCTGCATGACGCGCCATCCGCCGCAGCCAGCTCTCCTCGCGCGCGCTGAACAGCCTGCGCGCCGCCGGAAGCTCATAGAGGGCGACGATCGCGGTCACGGCGGCGAAGCTCATCTGGAAGCTGGGGCCGACGACCGACTCGGGCCAGAACAGCATCACGAACAGCGCGCCGGTCGCGATGAGCCGCAGGCTGATCGCCTCGCGGCCAAGCGCCAGCCCGCCAATTACCAGCAGCGCCGCGATGCAGCTACGCACCGTCGGCACCTCCGCGCCGGTGAGCAGCGTATAGCCGATCCCCGCCGCCGCACCCACGCACGCCGCGATCAGGATGATCGGCCAGCGGAGCGCCAGCTGCGGCGAGAGCGCGAGCAACCGATAAACGATGAACATGACGCCGCCGATCAGCGCAGACACGTGCAGCCCGCTGATCGAGAGCAGGTGCGCAAGGCCGCTGCGCCGCATCGCCTCATTGTCCTCCTCGCTGATGCCCGCACGGTCACCGGTGGCGAGCGTGACGGCGATTGCGCCTTCCGGGCCGGGCAGCTGGCTCGCGACATGATCGCCCAGCCGCTGGCGCAGGCTTCGTCCCTCGCCGCCACCGCTGGGCCGGCGCACCTCGCCCAGCGCCCGGCCACTGGCGCCGATGCCCTGGAAATAGGCCCGCTCGGCATAATCATAGGCACCCGGCAGCGCCGCAGGAGCAGGGGGCATGAGACGGGCTCGCACAGCGATTCGGTCGCCGGATGCCAGATCGGGCGGCAGTTGCTCCGGCTTTGCGTTCACCAGCACCCGCGCCGGCAGATCAGCCCGGTCGAGCGGCGCGAGATCGAGCCGGACCAGCCCGCGCGCCACCAGTGGATCGATTCTGCTGACCCGCGCCTCCATCTCGACCATCGCGGCGCGGGCGAGCGGCGGCGCGCCGACCAGAATCGCCTTGCCCCAGACCAGCAGGCATCCCCCCGCCATCAGCACCGCGCCGAGCGCCAGCGCGTGCGCCAGCCGCCCTCCCCGGCCAAGGATGCCGAGGATCAGCGCGCCGCCCAACCAGCTGAGAACCCACGCGATCCAGTGCGAGGGAGTCGGCAGGGCGAACCAGGCGCAGATGCCGGCGCCTAGGGCAATCGGCACCCAGAGCGGAAGCTGCGCGCGCTCACGCTCCAGCAGCGTCTCGACTCCGCCGAGCCAAGCGAAAAGCCGCGCGTTGCTGCGCCGCAACAGCGAGATTTGTCCCCGCGAAAAAGCCGTGCTAGGGGCGTGCTCGGTCAATCGGATACCCCCTTCCCCTGGAGCAGAGCTTAGCGTGTCGGAGCCAGTGAAAACAACGGACAAAGTCGTAACGCGCTTTGCCCCCTCGCCCACCGGCTATCTGCATATCGGCGGCGCTCGCACGGCCCTGTTCAACTATCTCTTCGCACGCCACCATGGCGGCAAGTTCCTGCTGCGCATCGAGGATACCGACCGCGCGCGCTCGACCGATCCTGCCATCGCCGCGATCTTCGATGGGCTCAGCTGGCTGGGCCTCGCTGGCGATGAGGAACCGGTGTTCCAGTTCGCGCGCGCCGCGCGGCACGCCGAGGTGGCGCACCAGATGCTGGCGCAGGGCCATGCCTATAAGTGCTTCGCCACGCCGGAGGAACTCGCCGAGCTGCGCGAGCAGCAGCGCGCTGCCAAGCAGCCGATGCGCTATGATGGGCGCTGGCGCGACCGCGATCCGGCCGAGGGCGGCGACAAGCCGTTCGTGATTCGCCTCAAGGCGCCGCGCGAAGGCGAGACGGTGATCGAGGACGCCGTGCAGGGCCGCGTGGTCGTGCAGAATGCGGAGCTCCTTTCGCCAGCTCGGCATCATCAAGGCGATGGGCTGGGCCGAGCCGGTCTATGCCCATATCCCGCTGATTCACGGAGCGGATGGCGCCAAGCTCTCCAAGCGCCACGGCGCCATGGGCGTGGACGCCTATCGCGACGCGCTCGGCATGCTGCCCGAGGCGGTCAACAACTACCTCCTCCGCCTGGGCTGGGGCCATGGCGACGAGGAGATCATCAGCCGCGAGCAGGCGATCGAGTGGTTCGACCTGTCCGGCGTCGGTCGCTCGCCCTCGCGCTTTGACATCAAGAAGCTCGAAAATCTGAACGGCCACTATATCCGCGAGGCCGATCCGGCCCGGCTGGCGGGGCTCGTGGCCGAGCGCATGGAGCCGCTGGACGGCGACGCCGCCGCCGAGCGCCTCGCCCGGCTGACCGCGATCATGCCCGCCCTGCAACCGCGCGCCAAGACGGTGCTCGAACTGGTCGAAGGTGCCGCCTTCCTGTTCGCGACAAGGCCGATTCCTGTCGACGAGGCAGCCGCAAAGTTGCTAGACGGTGCGGCGCGGGACCTGCTCAAGACCGTGGCCGATCGCCTCCGCCCGCTCCCCGAGTGGACGCTGGAAGGGATCGAGACCGTGGTAAGGACCGTGGCGGAGGACGCCGGACTTGGTCTCGGCAAGGTGGCGCAGCCACTGCGCGCGGCCTTGACCGGACGAACCACCTCGCCAGGGATTTTCGACGTGCTCTATCACCTCGGCCGGGACGAGACGCTCGGACGCCTGGACGACCAGGCGCAGGGGTGAATGGGCGTAAGGACGCATGACAGACATCGAGCTACAAGGGGTGACAGAATGAGCGACAGCAAAGTGAAGCTGACCGTCGATGGCAAGGAGCTGGAATACGCCACGATCGCGGGTTCAGTCGGCCCGAAGGTCGTCGATATCCGCAAGCTCTACGCCCAGACGGGCATGGTCACTTACGATCCTGGCTTCACCTCGACGGCAAGTTGCGATTCCGCGCTGACCTATATTGACGGCGACCAGGGCGTGCTGCTGCACCGCGGCTATTCGATCGAGGAGCTTTCCGAGCAGTCGAGCTTCATGGAAGTCGCCTATCTGCTGCTGCGCGGCAATCTGCCCAACAAGGGCGAGCTCGATTCGTTCGTTCACACCATCACCCGCCACACCATGGTGCACGAGCAGCTCAGCACCTTCTTCCGCGGCTTCCGGCGCGACGCGCACCCGATGGCCATCATGTGCGGCGTGGTCGGTGCGCTCAGCGCCTTCTATCACGACTCGACCGACATCACCGATCCGGTCCAGCGCATGATCGCCAGCCACCGCCTGATCGCCAAGATGCCGACGCTGGCTGCCATGGCGTACAAATATTCGGTCGGCCAGCCGTTCGTCTATCCGCAGAACGACCTCTCCTACACCGGCAACTTCCTGCGCATGACCTTCTCGGTCCCGGCCGAGGAATATGAGGTCAATCCGGTCATCGAGAAGGCGCTGGACCGCATCTTCATCCTGCATGCCGACCACGAGCAGAACGCCTCGACCTCGACCGTGCGCCTCGCCGGCTCGTCGGGCGCCAATCCGTTCGCGTGCATCGCGGCCGGCATTGCCTGCCTCTGGGGCCCCGCGCATGGCGGAGCCAACGAAGCGGCGCTCAACATGCTGCGCGAGATCGGCACGCCCGAGCGCATCCCGGCCTATATCGCCCGCGCCAAGAACAAGGACGATCCGTTCCGCCTGATGGGCTTCGGCCACCGCGTCTACAAGAACTACGATCCGCGCGCGACGGTCATGCAGAAGACCGTGCGCGAGGTGCTGACCGCCCTCAACGTCAGCGATCCGATCTTCGACGTAGCGCTGCAGCTTGAGGACATGGCGCTGCACGACGACTATTTCATCGAGAAGAAGCTGTTCCCGAATGTCGATTTCTATTCCGGCATCATCCTCTCGGCGATCGGTTTCCCGACCGACATGTTCACCGTGCTCTTCGCGCTCGCCCGCACCGTGGGCTGGGTCGCGCACTGGAACGAAATGATCTCGGATCCAGAGCAGAAGATCGGCCGTCCGCGCCAGCTCTACACCGGCCCGGCGCCGCGCGCCTACCTCCCGGTGGAGAAGCGCTGAGCGCTTCGCGCCCGCAAGCATAGCAACTCTCGCCCCGAGACTGTCGGAGCCTTCGCTTTTCTTCCTGCCATGCAGTGAGGTAAAGAAAGGCCCTTCGACAGGCTCGGGGCGAATGGCTTTGCCTTCCCTCCCCAGCCGCGCCGGGAAATTGGGGAGAAGCCGCCGATGATCCGCAAGGTCGCCTTCACGCTCTATCCCGTCCGGGACATGGCTGCGGCACGCGCCTTCTATGAGGTGAAGCTGGGGCTCGTCACCACCGCGAGCGATACCAGCCGCTGGGTGGAATATGATCTGCCAGGCGGCGGCTGCTTCGCCATCACCACCGTCCTGCCCGATCACCCGCCCGGTGCCAGCGCCGGCGGCGTGATCGCCTTCGAGGTGGACCATATCGAGACGCTCGTCGCTTCCTTGCGCGAGCAGGGCGTGCGGCTCGGCGCGGACGCCCTGATCGAGGGGCCGCATTGCCGGATGATGCCCATCTTCGATCCCGACGGAAATTCGCTGATCCTGCACCAGCTGGACCGGACCTGAGTCGGGGCACGCCGGCGGCACTCAGGCGAGCGGCGGCCCCACGATGTCGATGCCGCGCGCGGCGCAGGCGGTGGCCAATGCCTGCTGCTCCTCCGGCGTGGGCGCGCGCTGCTCCGGCAGGCCGGGACCGGGCGCCGGCCGCGAGGTGGCACGGATCATGTCCTCGAACCCGCCACGGCTGATCGTCAGCAGCCGCACGCCGCCCGGCGAAAGCACGCGGAAGCGGTGCGGCACGCCGCGCGGCCCGATCAGCGTGTCGCCCGCCCGGCGAACGAAGCGCTCGCCACCCAATTCGAACTCCATCTCGCCTTCGAGGATGTGGAAGATCTCGTCCTCGTCATGATGGACATGCTGGGGCGGCGCGGACCCGTAAGGCATGCGATGCTCGATGAGCGAAATACCGTCCGGATTGTCGGCCTGCGCCATGGCGATATGGACACGGCAGCCCAGGAACCAGAGTCCGGCCTTGGCGGGGTTGTCGGCAGTCGGCCGGGTCAGTGTCTGTGTATCGGGCATCATGCGTCTCCCTTCGCCGAAGGCAATGCCGCCGGCGGTTCTTGCTTGACTTGTGATCGTGATTTCGCGTCAGTTTCTACGCTGGGCGATCTGCCGTCTCAATCAGCTTATCGGCCTTATCGCTCTGCATATTTGCAGAATATGCCTTGCGGGGTTCGGGTGATCGGATAGCATCCTCCCCAGCCCTGCATTATCGCCCGACGAATGGGAGCCGGGAGAGCCGATGTTCGACTGGAACGATATTCGCTACTTCCTCGCAGTGGTCCGCAGCGGATCGACCCTGGCCGCCTCGCGCAGCCTCGCCGTCAACCAGACCACGGTCGCGCGCCGCCTCGCGGCGCTGGAGGAAGCGCTGGAGCTGCGCCTGTTTGATCGGTTACCGGGCGGTTACGTGCCGAGCACGGCCGGCCTTGCGTTGCTGCCCGCTGCCGAGGCGATGGAGCGCGAGGCCGAGGCGCTCGCGCGGCAGGCGGCGCATGAGAAGCGGCATATCTCCGGCACCATCCGCGTCACGACGACGGATGTGCTGGCGAGCGTGATCCTCATGCCCGCCCTCGGCGCCTTTGCGGAGGTCTATCCCGATGTGCAGGTGCAGACGGTGATCGACGACCGGCCGCTCGATCTGCTGAAAGGCGAGGCCGATCTGGCGATCCGCGTGGGCGATCCGGGACAGGAGGATGAGCTCGTGGTCCGGCGGCTCGCCACCGCCCATTGGGGGCTCTATTGCAGCGAGGCCTATGCGCAGCGGCGCGGCGTGCCGGCGGACGCGGCGGCGCTGGGTGGCCATGCGTTGCTGGGTTTCGAAGGGCAGCTCGATCGCACGGCAGTCGCCGCATGGCTGCGTGGACAGACGGCCGGGGCCGTCATCGCCACGCGCAGCAATACGCTGCACACCCATCTGAACGCGATCCGTGCGGGGCTCGGCATCGGCCCCCTCCCCCGGATCGAGGGCGACCGCCACGGCGACCTGCGGCTCTGCCTCCCCCGCGTCGCGGGCGCCGAGCAGGCACTGTGGCTGGCGATGCGGCCGGAAGTGCGCGGGCTCAAACATGCGCGGGCTTTCAGCGATTTCCTCATCGTGCGCGTTGCGGAGATGCGGCCGCTGTTCGAGGGGCAGAGCGCGCGGGAGACAGCCTGATAACTTCCGTTCGCCCCCGGCAAGCGCAGGGCGAACACGAAACTGATCATGACAGCGCCGGAGGTTCTACCGCTTAGGCGGCCTTGCGGCTCTTCGCCAGCTTCTTGAGCAGCATGTCCCGCTTGAGGCGCGAGAGATGGTCGATGAAGAGAATGCCTTCGAGATGATCCATCTCATGCTGGAGGCAGGTGGCGAGCAGCCCTTCCAGTTCCTCCTCGTGGATGCGGCCCTGCCGGTCCATCCAGCTCGCGCGGATGCGGGCGGGGCGCTCGACCTCGGCATATTGCTCGGGCACCGAGAGGCAGCCTTCATTATAGACCGACATGTCGGCCGAGCCTTCAAGAATCTGCGGATTGATGAAGACCAGAGGCCGCTTGACCGGCGGCGCACCTTCCTCGTCCGATTCCGGCTCCTGCAGGTCAATCACCAGCACGCGCTTGGGCACGCCAACCTGGATCGCCGCGAGGCCGATGCCCGGCGCGTCGTACATGGTCTCGAACATGTCGTCGATCAGCACTTGCAGTTCGTCGTCGATCGCTTCGACGGGCGTCGATATGGTCCGCAGCAGCGGATCCGGGGTCTCGATGATGGGACGGATGGCCATGGCGCGGAGATATGGAAGCAGGGCGGCAAGATCAAGCGTGCGTTAACGCTTTGTTCCGATCAGGCTGATCGGAGCGGCAGGGCCATGCCCTCCCCCCACCGGCCTGAAACCATGCTTTCCGTAGCGACGGCGTTGCATGCCTGTCCCCCGGCGGAATAGGCTGAACGCCGGCCGGTGATGGAGTCGCGCGAAAGCGGCCCGCTCGTCCCTCCGATTCATGCCTGTGAGAGGATACCCCATGCGCTTCAATCATCTCGGCAACACCGGCCTCATCGTCTCCGAACTGTGCCTTGGCGCAATGACCTTCGGCACGGTCGAAGGCCGCTTTTCCCACATTGCGGGGCTGGAGCAGGAGGCGGCCAATGCGCTGGTGAGGCAGGCGTTCGATGCCGGCGTGAATTTCATCGATACGGCCAATGTCTATTCGGATGGCATGTCGGAGACGATCACCGGCCTCGCGCTCAGGGAGGTCGGCATCGCGCGCGGCGACGCGATCGTCGCGACCAAGGGCTATGCGCGCATGGGGCCGGGCGCCAACAGCGCCGGTTCCTCGCGTAAGCACCTGATGGATGAGATCGACGCGAGCCTGAAGCGGCTGAACATGGACTATGTCGATCTCTATCAGGTGCATGGCTGGGACCCGGAGACGCCGGTCGAAGAAACCATGCGGGCGCTTGACGACATCGTCCGCTCTGGTCGCGCACGCTACATCGGCGTCTCCAACTGGGCGGCATGGCAGGTCGCCAAGGCGCAGGGAATCGCGGCTGCGAAGGGGCTGGAGCGGATCGCCAGCATCCAGTCCTATTACACGCTGGCCGGGCGCGATCTGGAGCGCGAGATCGTGCCGATGATGGCGAGCGAGGGCGTGGGCCTCATGGTCTGGAGCCCGCTGGCCGGGGGCCTGCTGTCAGGCAAATATAGCCGCACCGATTCCGGCCTCGCGGGCGATGGCCGCGTGACCAAGGGCGGCGGCCCGGCCGATTATCTCGACATGGACATGGTCTATCGCCTGATCGACATCATGGGGCCCATGGCGGAGAGCCGTGGCATCGGGCTCGCCTCCATCGCGCTCGCCTGGCTGCTGCAACGGCCGTTTGTGAGCGCGGTGATCATGGGGGCGAAGCGGCCCGAGCAGCTCGCGCAAAATCTGGCGGCCAGCGATGTCGAGCTGACGAGCGAGGAGATCGCGGCGCTGGATGAGGCGAGCGCGCTCAAGGCCGAATATCCGGGCTGGATGTTCGCCAACCAGCACTCGCGGCGTGGCGGCGCGTCGCCTCGGCGGCCGGCGCCTTTGGGGTGAAGGGCGATAGTCGCCGCTCCTGCTAACCGATGGGCCTTCGCGCACGCAGGGCCTGAGCGAGCGTGCCTTCGTCCAGATAGTCGAGCTCGCCGCCGACGGGCACGCCATGGGCAAGCTGGGTGAGGCGGACCGGATAGCTTTCCAGCCGCTCGGCGATGTAATGAGCGGTCGTCTGGCCCTCCAACGTCGCGTTCATGGCCAGCACCACCTCGTCGATCCCGCCCGCCGCCACGCGCTGGACGAGCGGGGCGATGGCAAGATCCTCGGGCCGCACACCGTCCAGCGCCGAGAGGCGGCCTCCCAGCACATGGAAGCGGCCGGGGAACAGGCGCGACTTGTCCAGCGCCCAGAGATCCGCCACATCCTCGACCACGCAGAGCGAGCGCGCATCGCGCCGGGGGTCCGCGCAGATGCCGCACGGGTCGATCGTGTCGACATTCCCGCAGATCGCGCAATGGACCATGTTCGCCTGCACGCTCTCCAGCGCGCGCAGCAGCGGCAGGAGCGCAGCGTCGCGGCGCTGGAGCAGATGCAGCACGGCGCGGCGCGCGGAGCGCGGGCCAAGGCCGGGCAGCCTGGCGAGCGCCTGGGTCAGCGCATCGGCGGCGACCATCCGCCTGAGCAACGGCGGCGTCGCCGCGCGAGGATCCAACGTGATCGGATAAAACGCCTCACAGAGATGCGGATCATCTTCATGGGCACGCCCGATTTCGCGGTGCCGACGCTCGACGCGCTGTTCGTGGCAGGGCACGAGATCGCGGCCGTCTATACCCAGCCGC
The DNA here is from genome assembly GCA_017304105.1 of Sphingomonadales bacterium. Lineage (GTDB taxonomy): Bacteria > Pseudomonadota > Alphaproteobacteria > Sphingomonadales > Sphingomonadaceae > Sphingobium. Next base: position 2,243 of record JAFKLU010000239.1, on the reverse strand, counting down.
CGCGCCCGGCCGGCCGGGGCAAGGCGCCGCGCCCCAGCCCGGTGCAGGCACGCGCGGAGGCGCTGGGCCTGCCCGTGCGCACCCCGCTCACCCTGCGTGACGAAGCCGAGCAGGCCAGCTTCGACGATCTGGACGCGGATGTGGCCGTGGTCGCCGCTTATGGGCTCATCCTGCCGCTGCCGGTGCTGCATGCCCCGCGCCTCGGCTGCCTCAATGTGCACGCCTCGCTCCTGCCGCGCTGGCGGGGAGCCGCGCCGATCCACCGCGCCATCCTCGCGGGCGACGCGGAAACCGGCGTCACCATCATGGCGATGGGCAAGGGACTCGACACCGGGCCGATGCTGGCCACCGTGCGCACGCCGGTCGACGGCAAGACCACGGGTGAGCTGACGCACGAACTCGCGGTGAGCGGCGCCGCGCTGATGGTGCAGGTGCTCGCCAATATCGGCGCTTATCCGCCCTTCGTGCAGCCGGAGGACGGCGTGCTCTATGCCGACAAGATCGACAAGGCCGAGAGCCATATCGACTTCGCAGCGGGCCCTGTGCAGGCCGAGCGGCAGGTGCGCGCGTTCAATCCCGCGCCCGGCGCCTGGGCCAGCCTGAACGGCGAGCGGATCAAGATCCTCGCCGCGACTGTGGAGCCGCAAGCCGGCGCGCCCGGCGAAGTGCTGGATGAGGCGCTGCTGATCGGCTGCGGTCCGGCGGGCTCCCTGCGGCCTACGCTCGTCCAGCGCGCCGGCAAGGGCGCGATGAGCACGGCCGAGCTGCTGCGCGGCTTCCCCATCCCCGCCGGTACCGTGCTCGGATGACGCGCTTCGCCTTCACGGTCGAATATGACGGTCGGCCCTATATGGGCTGGCAGAGACAGGCGCACGGGCCGAGCGTGCAGCAGCATATCGAGGAGGCGCTGGGGCGGATCGTCGGCGCGGTGCCGGTCGTGCATTGCGCCGGGCGCACGGATGCCGGCGTGCACGCGCTGGGAATGCGCGCGCATGTCGATCTCGACAAGGCGATCACGCCGTTCCGCCTGATGGAGGCACTGAATGCCCATCTGCGGCCCGAGCCGATCGCGATCATCGGCTGTGAGGCTGTCGCGGATGATTGGCACGCGCGCTTCTCGTGCATTGCGCGGTCCTATGAATATCGCATCCTCAATCGCCGCGCGCCGCTCACCTTCGAGCAGGGCCTGATCTGGCGCGTGCCGCAGACGCTCGACAGCGACGCGATGCACGCGGCGGCGCAACTGCTCGTCGGCCGCCACGATTTCACCACCTTCCGGTCCGCGCAGTGCCAGGCGGACAGCCCGCTGCGCACGCTCGACCGGCTGGACGTGGTGCGCGCGGGCGATCGGATCACCGTCCATGCAAAGGCACGCAGCTTCCTGCACCATCAGGTGCGCTCGATGGTCGGCTGCCTCGGGCTGGTCGGCATGGGGACATGGAGCATCGGCGACATGAAGGCGGCGCTCGAAGCGCGCGACCGCACGGCCCTGGGCCACAATGCGCCGCCCGATGGGCTCTATTTCCTGCGTGCCGATTATCCCTAAGTAAATCACCGTACCGATCTAAGGGTTTTTCAATCCAAGCCGTTAATAGACAAGGATGACCGGCGCCAGAACGATCGCCGGCAGAGGGACGGTCGCATGGAACTCGAATTCTTCAAAGCGGAGCACGAAGCGCTCCTCGATCTAAGCCGGCGCCTGCTCGCCGCGCTGAAGGAGCCGGCCGATCCGGCGCTCGCCCACGAGTTGCGCGGCGCGATGAACCGCATCCTGGTCGGCCACCTCGCCAAGGAGGATCGGCATATCTATCAACAGCTCAGGCAGCATGAGGACACGGCCAAGATCACCGCCCGGTTCGAGGAGGAGCTGGGCGGGCTGGCACCGATCTGGGACTTGCTGATGAGCGACTGGCCGCAGGAGCGGATCGCGGCCGAGTGGCAAGCGTTCGGCGCGGCTGTGCGGCAGGTGCTGGCCCTATTGGCGGAGCGGGCGCGGCGGGAGGAAGAGGAGCTCTATCCGCTGCTGGTCAGGCGCTGGTCGGACGTAGCGTAAAGCGCGCCCCGCCGGAAACGACCGTCAACCGAGATTGAACAATCGCGACAACGCCTTGTCGAGCATGAGGAGTTGCCAGAGCAGCCGGCCATGGTCCGAAGCGCCGCTGCGATGCGCCTCGGCGAGGCGGGCGATGCGGCGCATGTCGAACCATTCCGTGCGCGCGAGTGCGGAACCCCCGGCGAGCGCG
>JAFKLU010000238.1 GCA_017304105.1 Sphingomonadales bacterium | reverse complement strand
GGATCGAGCAGGCTTGCATTGTCGACCACCCGGCCGGTGAGCGGTGGAAAGGTCTGTGCGAATGCCACGCCCGGGCGCAGCGCCAGCAGCAGCGCTGCAAACAGGATGAGGCAGAGGCGGCGAAGGGCCATGTCGGCGTGCGGCTTCGAGGGGCCGGCGATCCTCAATTGCCGTTCATCATCGCGCCGACGTCAGGCGCCACGTCCGCGCCTGCCTTGGCCTCGTAGGGCGTGAGCGGCTTGGCGCCGTGGACCAGCTTGGCGCCGATCATCTCGGGGAAGGTGCGGATGCGGGTGTTATAGTCCTGCACTGCCGCATTGTAATCGCGGACCGAGATGTTGATCCGGTTCTCCGTGCCCTCAAGCTGGGTCATGAGATCCGCGAAGCGGGCCTGGCTCTTGAGCTCGGGATATTGCTCGACAGTGACCAGCAGGCGGCTGAGCGAGCTGGAGACATTCGCCTGCGCGGCCTGGAAGGCTTGCACCTTTGCGGGATCGGAAAGATCGTCAGCGCTCACCTTCACCTGGGTGGCCGAGGCGCGGGCGCTGATCACGCCCTCCAGCGTCGAGCGCTCGAAGGTGGCGGCGCTGCGGGCGACCGCGACAAGATTGGGGATGAGGTCCGCACGACGCTGATAGGCGGCCTGCACGTCGGCCCATTTGGCCTTGGCATTCTCCTCGGCGGTCGGCACGGAGTTGATGCCGCACGCGGCCAGCGCCAATGGCAGCAGCATCGCGAGAAACGCGCGAACGATCGTGGCAGGAGCAGGGCGGGAGGCCATCAGGTTCATCCTCATGCAGAGCGGTGTATCGTCGGACTAATACGCTAAATAGGCGGTTGCCCTGTCCCTCGCAAGGGGATTAGCTGCGGGAACCTGCGCGACATCGACGCGTCCTTCGGACGGTACAATAGAGGAGACAGCCATGTTCGAGGAATTCAAAGCCTTCATTGCCCGGGGTAATGTCCTCGATCTCGCGGTCGGCGTCATCATCGGCGCGGCTTTCGGCACCATCGTCAAATCGCTGACCGACGACGTGATCATGCCAGTGATTGGCGCGATTTTCGGGGGGCTGGATTTTTCGAAATATTATCTCGTTCTGGGGGCCGTCCCTGCCGGCACGGCGGATACGCTGAGCGCACTGCGGGAGGCGAAAGTGCCGGTGTTCGCTTATGGCGCCTTCATCACGGCAATCGTCAACTTCCTCATCCTGGCCTTCATCATCTTCCTGATCGTGCGGCAGGCGAACAAATTCTTTCAGAGCAAGAAAGCTGAAGAAGCGCCCAAGGGACCCACGGAAGTCGAACTGCTTGCAGAGATTCGTGACGCGCTAAAAAAATAAACGCTTCATCGGACGCTTGAAGCCGGTCGACGCGCTCGGGAACTTTCACGCGGGAACTGCTTTTGTTTTCAGTCTCGTCACGCTGTTCGAGACATAACAGGAGACAAACGCGTGAAACCAGTAATCATCGTCGCTCTGGCATCCGCCATGGCACTTGCGGCCTGCGACTCGCGGGAAGCCCAGAAAGTCGAAGATGCCGCCGACAATAAGGCGGACATGATCGACAATCAGGCAGACCGGCTCGAGCAGTCGGCCGACAATATGACGGGCGCTGCGGCGGCAAACGTGCAAAACCAGGCCGAGGCACTGGAAAATCGCGCCGATGCTGTCCGTAACGCCGGTGACGAGAAGGCCGACGCGATCGACGAGCGAAAATGAGCGCGGGGTACTCGGCGGATCATCTGGCTCCCAGCCGGTGAGGCAGGGGCGTTTCATGGCGAAACGCCCCTGTTCATATTCCCAAGGATGCATGGGAGCCCTTTTCATGGCTCGGATAATCCCTATATCGGGTTTCGCCGGCTTGGCCGGCTATGGCGATAAACTGCGGCGTGTAATAGGCGCAGCGGACCCGGGGGCGGTACCCGGCGGCTCCACCAGAAATGGCTTTTCCCTTCGTGGAAAGGCCGCTCCTGATGGGGCCGAACTAGGATCGACGTGTGCTCAAAAGCGCTGTTTTCGCCCGGGCTGAGTAACCCGTTAAAGGCTCAAAACCTATAAGTGCCAACGACAACGAAGCACTTGCTCTTGCTGCGTAATTGAGGGCCTCACGGCCTGACATTACCCAAATAGAACGCGGTTGGACCAACCGGGCAACAGAATGGATTCCAGCGGCACGGGGAGCGCCGGGCAACAGAAGCTCCCCACCTTTTCCACGATGATCGATCGAGCACTGCCTGGCACCGGCTTGGCTGAGGTGGAGGGCATTCGGCGCCGGCTGACGACTGCCCATGCGAATCGGGACATTTCAGCAGATGGATGTTTGTTACATCTATGTGACAAATGCTATGCAGGCTTATGATTTTGGCGGACTTATCCCAATGAATCAGTAATTTAACATGACATAAAAATATTTTTCCGCGCATTGCTGGCGAGTCATAAAAGTGAAATACTCTCCTCCGGAATCACCGATCCCGGAGAGGAAAAGAAATGGTTATCAAGCTTCTAATCGTTGGAGGTGCCGCGTTTGCGGCGATCGCCTCGTCGGCTGCGCTGGCTGATACGCCCAGCGCCTATGCCGCCGGTGCCATTAGCGCTGGGCAGCTTGCCGAAGCCGAGCGCATCCTGAAGCCCGTGAGCTATGAGGATGCCAACGATCCGGCCCGTCTCATCAACATTGCCACCGTCTACGCGCGCACGCAGCGTTATGCGGAGGCACGCGCCGCGCTCACGCGCGTGCAGGCGCTCCCGGCCGAGCGGCTGGATCTTGCGGGCGGCAGCAGCCTCTCCAGCCACAATATCGCGGCGGCAATGCTGGAGCGACTGGAAGAGGGCCCGCGTTTCAGCGCGCGCTGAATAAGCGCATAGTCTGCCGGGGCGCCGCATTGGTCCTCCCGGAATGAATAGGAACGCTCGCAGCGATCGCGCGAGCCTGAAGCAGGCGGGAAGCGCTCCAGCGGTGCGCACGACCCGCCTGTTCTTTTTTCTGCTCTGATCTCCCGTGTGGCGCCGCGCCGACATGCAGCTGTCTCCCGCGTCGCGCCGGACCGACTGCAACAAATCTGACATCAAGATGTAACGTATCTGACGCGAGAACGGCATCTCGCTGTCACTCTCATCCCCTAGCTGCGCCGCGAGGGCGCTAGGGGGACTTTCAGAGTCGCTTTTCCCGTGGGCCGTCCTGCACTCGAAAATCCGGACCAACCCGGCAGCGGAGACGACGATGAAAACGATCACTCGGAAACTGAACTTCTTGCTGGCTGGCGTTGCCCTGCCGCTTCTGGGCGGCTGTGGCGCGAGCGAGATCGCCTCGCCCGGGACCGGCAGTGTCGTCATCAACAATCCGGCGCCGACGCCGACCCCGACGCCCACGCCGACGCCCGTTCAGACCGTCACCCCGGCCGGTGGCTGCCCCACGCTGTCGAATGTCGACGTGGCTGGCGTCAAGCTGGCCGACAAGGGCACGATCACGGGCCCGACGGGCACCTGGCGCGTCTGCGCGCTGCCGCCGGTCATCAGCCGCAGCGTCACGCTGCCCAAGCTCGCCGGCCTGATCTACTCGCTTGATCCGGCGACCAATAACGGCCGTGTCGATGTTGGCTGCGATGGCGGTTTCACCGCCCCGACCTCCGGCGCTCCGCGCGAAAGCACCACCGTGGGCTGCCGCGTGGGCGAGATCGCCGCAGCCGGCTTCGCAAGCTCGGCGGTCAATGGCTCGGGCCAGCTCATCGCGGACACGAACGTCACGCTCACCATCGAGCCCGGCGTCATCATCATGGGTCAGGGGCCCTCGTTCCTCGCGGTCAATCGCGGCAACAAGCTGGTCGCCGAGGGCACCTCGACCAGGCCGATCATCTTCACCAGCCGCGACAACGTGCAGGGTCTTGAGACCGATACGTCGATCGGCCACTGGGGCGGCGTGGTTCTGATGGGGCGCGGCCCGGTCACCGACTGCGTCTTCGGCTCGGTCGGCGTCGATTGCGAGCGCGACACGGAAGGTTCGACCAATCCCGCGCGCTTCGGCGGCAATGACCCGGCCTACAATGCCGGTTCGATGAAATATGTTCAGATCCGCTATTCTGGCTTCATTCTCAGCGCCAACACCGAGCTTCAGGCGCTGACGACCGAAGGCATCGGCAGCGAGACCAAGCTTGATTACATCCAGAGCCACAACAGCTCGGATGACGGCGCGGAGTTCTTCGGCGGCGTGGTCAAGTTCAAGCACTATATCGCGACCGGCGCTGACGACGACAGCCTCGACTTCGACACCGGCGCCCAGGGTGCTTTCCAGTACGTCATTCTCGCCCAGCGTCCCGGCCAGGGCGATGCCCTGTTCGAGATCGACAGCGACGGCAAGGAAAACCACACGCCGCGCTCCAAGCTCTATGTCGCGAACTTCACCGCGCTGCAGCCGCAGTCCAGCACGAACAATGACGCGAACGACAAGGCCTCGGCCCTCTTCCGCGGCAATTCCGACACGACGCTGATCAACGGCATCATCGCCTCGCCGAACAACGAGTGCATCCGTCTGAACGGTTCGGGTTCCACCACCGACCGCGCGACGCTGGTCGCCCGATCGGTGGTGATGCAGTGCAATGCGGCGAAATATGTCGGCTCGACCGCCGGCTCGCCGAACTACACCGCCGCCGAGATCGCGACGATCTTCGGCTCGGGCTCGAACAACAACAACGACGCCTACACGCCGTCGCTGACGAGCCTGTTCATCAACGGCGCCAACGAGACCGCCGTCGCGGCCACCAACCCGAAGACGCTCGCGCCCGCCACCAACGGGTTCGACACCTTCTTCGACGCGACGACCTACATCGGCGCCGTCAAGGATGCGAACGACGGCTGGTACAAGGGCTGGACCTGCAACACCAGCTACGCGCCCTTCGACGACACGGCGAACCAGAACCGGAGCTGCACGTCGCTTCCGACGACCTGATCGGCTGCCTGATCCTAGCATTGAGCGGGGTGCGGCAGCCGCCGCATCCCGCCATGTCACAGTTTAATTCAAGGGGATTTTCCATGGCGACGCCGCTTAACTTCGGGGTCATGCTGCTTCTGTCCACCGCGCTCATTGCCCCTGCCGCGATCGCGCAGGAGGCCGTCCCCGCGCCGTCCGACGCCACGGCCGACAGCGCCCCGGCGGCAACCGGCGCGCCGGAGCAGGAAGAGGCTCAACCCGAAGTTTCCATTCCCGGCGGCGAGATCGTCGTCACGGGGCGTCGCAATGCGAACATCCAGCGCGTGGCCCCGGCGGTGGTGTCGGTGCTCTCCACGGCGGACATCGCCCGGACCGGTGAAGGCAATATCGCCGGCGCGCTCGGCCGCGTCACCGGTCTCAGCGTCGTGGGCAACGGCTTCGTCTATGTGCGCGGCCTGGGCGATCGCTATTCGCTGGCGCTACTCAACGGCTCCCCGCTGCCGAGCCCCGAGCCGCTCAAGCGCTCAATCCCGCTCGATCTCTTTCCCACAAACATCGTCGCCTCCTCGCTCGTCCAGAAGAGCTATTCGGTGAACTTCCCCGGCGAGTTCGGCGGCGGCGTGGTCAATCTGACGACGAGCGCGGTGCCCAAGGAGAGCTTCCTCACCGTCAATGTCGGCGGCGGCTTCCACTCGGAGACGACCGGCATCAATGGCTATACCTATTATGGCTGGAAGCATGACTGGACCGGCTTCGACAACGGGTCGCGCAATGCCCCTCCGGCGCTCTCGGCTTATTATGCCTCCGGCCTGAACACGAGCCAGATGAGTGCCGAGCAGAACCGCGCGCTGGCCGCCTCGCTGGTGACGCCGCGCCTTTCGATCGTGCAGCGTGACGGGACGATCCCGCCGAACTTCTCGGCCAGCCTCTCGGCCGGAACCGCCTTCGACATGGGCGGCGATACGTCGCTCGGCCTCATCGCCACGGCCGGCTTCAGCAACAAGTGGCAGACGCGCGACGCAGTCCAGCAATTCTCCAGCCAGGACGATCTCGGCTTCCTGAACTCGGACTTCCAGCGCGTGACCACCACGGACCGGATCGTGGTGAACGGTCTACTCGGCGTCGGCCTCGAATTCGGCGACAACCGGTTGCGCACCACGGCGCTTTACATTCGCGATACGCTCAAGAGCACCCGCGTCGGCATCGGTACGCGTGCCCCCGGCACCGCGACTTTCCAGGTGCAGGACACCGCCTGGTATGAGCGCCAGCTCATCGATACGCAGGCGGTCGCGGAACTGAAGCCGTTCGATGGCCTCAGTGTGGACCTGCGCGCGAGCTATGCCAACTCGCAGCGCGAGGCGCCCGCCGAGACGACCTTCGAATATTTCCGCACGAACAGCGACACCGATCCTTACGGAAAGCTCTACCAGATCAGCCTTACGGGCAATGTGGGCAACCGCCCGCGGATCGCCTTCTCGGATCTCAACGAGGATCTGTATTCGGCCGGTGCGGACGTGACCTACAAGCTGACGCCCGAGATCGGCATCAGCGCCGGCTATGCCTATCAGCTGACGCGCCGCACCACGGCGCGCCGCGAGTTCCAGCTGGACGCGGACAATTCGACGCCGACCGGTATCCTGCTGCTGCGGCCCGACATCCTGTTCTCGCCGGGGCTCATCAACGCTCAGATTGACGGGCGGGTGCATCCCTACGGGATCGACGCGCGTGAGGTTGAGCCCAATCCGGTTTGGGGCGCCCGCTTCAAGAGCCATGCCGGTTACGGCAAGCTCAATTGGCAGCTCACCCCGGAGATCCTGATCGATGCAGGCGTGCGCTACGAGCGCGGCTTCCAGCGCACGCAGCGTGTGCCGGTCTTCAAGTCCGATCAGTCGGTGTTCCGTACCGCGCTGAAGAACGCCTATAGCGGCAACCCGTTCCTTGCCGACAGCAAGCTGACCAACGCCGAAGCGCGCTATGAATGGTATTTCGAGCGGGATCAGCGCCTGTCGGTCGCGGGCTTCTACAAGAAGATCGACCGGCCGATCGAAGCCTATCTCGTGCTCGATTCCTCGGGCAACAGCGCCTCGACCTTCTTCGCCAACGCGCCGAAGGCCGACCTCTACGGCGCCGAGTTCGAGGTGCAGAAATATTTCGACATGTCGGAATGGTCGAGCGCGGCGATGTTCGCCTCGCGGCGCCTGGTGCTGCTCGGCAACTATACCTACACCAAGTCAAAGCTGAAGGTGAAGGACGGCGACACGACGATCGGCGCCAATGGCGTGGCGACCGCCGCCACCGCCTATTTCCAGAACGGCGCTCCGCTCACCGGCCAGTCGGACCATCTCGCCAACATCCAGATCGGCATGGAGGATACGGATGAGCTCTCGCAGCAGACGCTCATCCTGTCCTATGCAAGCAAGCGCGTGACCAGCCGCGGCATCTCCGGCGATCAGCCGGCAGTGTATGAGCATCCCGGCTTTAATGCGGACTTCGTGTGGCGGCAGGGTCTGGACATCGGCAGCCGCCAGCTCGACGTGAAGTTCGAGGTGCGCAACATCTTCTACAACAAGTATAAAGAATATCAGCAACTCGCCTCGAAGCGGGTCTATTACAACCTCTACAATATCGGGACGACGTTCAACCTGTCGCTCTCGACGACATTCTGATCCCGTGGCGGGGAGGGGCAGCCAGCGGCTGCTCCTCCTTCCCGATCGTTCCCGGCCTTCAGCCGTTCCAGACCAGTTCGCGATACCAGCGGGTGATGATGTATTTCGTGCCCGCACGCACTTTCATGCCATGATGGATGGTCGCCGGATTGGGAGGGCCGTCAGGCAGGCGGTTGTTCCAAGCGACGAGTTTACCGGTCTCGGGCTGGATAGTCTTGCCGATCTGCGTGAAGCGCGTCGCACCGCCCGCCTTGGGTTCATTGAGATAGACCATCATCGTCCAGGTGCGATTGCCCGAGCGGCTGCAATAGGTCTCATAGTCGAGGCCGCCCGGCTCGAAATAATCGGTATGCGCCTTGAATTCCTGCCCCACCGCGTAGCGCTGCCCCTGCAGCGGCTCGCCGTGCGCCTCGTCAAGCCCGGCGAAATCGGAGAGTTTTGCGTTGATCGCCGCGACGATCGGATCGCTGCCGGCAAGGTCGCAGGTTTCGCTGGTGCGGAAACCTTCGTAACCATAATCGTCGGCCAGGGTGGAGGGGCGGCGCTGCGCGTCGATCCGCTCCACGAGAGCCGCGCATTCCTCCGCGCTGAGGAAGCGTTTCTGCAGGAAAAGATCGAGCGCGGGGCTGGGGAAACGCTGTATGCCGATTCGGCCCGCCAGAAGGGATGCATCAGATGTCGACATGGTCAGGAGAGGCGTCTAGCAAGGCGATCGTGCACCGATCAACCGGCGTTTTTTTAACCTTTTCGGTCGTTGATGCGAAATTGTTTCATCACGGCAGGAAATTGCGATGACGCGCGTGCGCCGTGTCATTTTTTGGTAACCATGCTGACTTGGATCGGTCATAGAGCGCGCATAGGCAGCGCAAGCTTTGCTGGAGGGCCTAAGACCTAAAATGCGGTGGACTGAACTCATCCGTCGCGCGCGGCGACCAAGGTCCGCCGCCTCGTCGGACGTGGGGCAGTGGGTTGAGGCCGTGCTGCTCGTGAT
>JAFKLU010000237.1:7127-13106 GCA_017304105.1 Sphingomonadales bacterium | reverse complement strand
GCCGGTGACGCGCCGACGCCGGGCGGCGACCTCAAATATCCGTTTGAGCGTTACACCATCATGGGCCGCGCCTCGTTCGAGGTCAGTCCGGCGTTCAAGCCGTTCGTCGAAGGCACTTATGCACATCTTCTGTCGAAGGGCCTGACTTTTCCGCCCCGCAACAACGGCGCGATCACCGGCACGCCGACCTGCACGACCACGACCACGGCATCGAGCCTCGGTTCGATCCTGGTCCACACCTCCAACCCGTTCCTGCCTTCCGGCGTGGCCACAGCTGCGGCGGCCGCCGGCGTGACCTGCTTCAACATGGGCAAGGTGTTCCGCGAGGATGGCCTGGGCGATGTGCGCACCTCCGATGGCTCGCCCTCGATCTGGCGCGGCGTCGTCGGCGCGGAAGGCGAGATTCTGGGCGGCTGGCGCTATTCGGCCTATTACCAGTACGGCAAGAACCGCTTCCAGCAGACGCGCATGGGCAACATCAACGTTGCCAAGTTCCGCAACGCGATCGACGCCGTGCGTGTCGGCGGCACCATCCAGTGCCGGATCAACACCGACGCCAGCACCGCCAATGATGACGCGGCCTGCGCGCCCTACGACCTGTTCGGGCCGAATGCCGCCTCGGCGCAGGCGGTGGCCTATGTCTCGGGCACGTCCTGGTTCCGCATGGATACCAAGCAGGAAGTCGCTGCGGCGAGCATGAGCGGCGACCTGTTCTCCACCTGGGCCGGCCCTGTCGGCCTGGCGTTCGGCGGCGAATGGCGCAAGGAGTCGATCAACGCGGTCGCCGACCCAATCTCGCAGGCAAATGGCTGGCAGAGCACCAACCGCAAGGCGATTGCCGGCAGCTACACGGTGAAGGAAGTGTTCGGCGAAGTCGCCGTGCCGCTGGCGCGTGATTTTGCGTTCGCGAAGGCGCTCGATCTCAATCTGGCCATTCGCTACACCGACTATAGCAGCTCGGGCGGCGTCACCACCTGGAAGGCCGGCGCCACCTGGGATGTGACCGACGACATCCGCCTGCGCGCCACGCGCTCGCGCGATATCCGCGCCGGCAACCTCTCCGAGCTGTTCACGCCGACGGCCGTGCAGGCCCAGAACGTGCGCGATCCGCGCACGGCAGCTGTGACCCCTGTTCCGATCACGACGGTCGGCAACCGCACGCTCCAGCCCGAGCGCGCCGAGACCTTCACCGGCGGCATCGTCTATCAGCCAGCGTGGTTCAGCGGCTTCCGTGCTTCGGTCGACTATTACAACATCGACATCAGCGGTCAGATCGGCACCATTCAGCCCAACCAGGTGCTCGACCGCTGCTTCCTCGACCGGCTCGATCAGTTCTGTTCGCAGGTGACATTGAACTCGGCAGGCACCATCACCGGCGTCACGGTCAATTTCCAGAATCTCGATCGCTTTCGCACGGAAGGGTTGGACATAGAGGCCTCCTATCGGACGCCGCTTTCCCTCTTCGGTTCGTCCGGCACGCTCTCCACCCGCGTGCTTGCGAGCTACATCGCCAAGCTGGCGACGACAGCGGCGGCCAATGCCACAACGGTCGATACGGCCGGTCAGGTGACGCAGCCGCATTGGTCGGTGTTCGGCCTGCTCAGCTATGAAGGGCGACGGATCACCACCGTTGTCGATCTGCGCTGGTTCTCTGCCGGCACAATCGACAATACGCGAGTCGAAGGGCAGATTTCGGCGATTGGCACCAACACGAACCATGCCAGTTCGACCTTGTACACCAACCTCACGGTGACGGCGGACGTCTCCCGTGAGGGCAACAAGGCTGTCGAGATGTTCGTGCGCGTCAACAATGTGTTCGATCGCGCGCCGCCCTATCCGATCACTGGTGAGGGCGCGACCATCTTCGACGTGGTCGGTCGCGCGTTCCGCGTGGGTGCACGCTTCAAGATATAAGGTTGATGCCTAGCGGAGATCCGGCGGCGGACGGTCATCAAACCAGCCTCCACCACCGGTCTCACGCTGGTCCCTCCCGGGCGCTCACCTGCCGCTACGGTGAGGCCGGACGACGTGCCGGAGCCGGCGCCCTGACGTCGCCTTCGACAAGATCTGCGCTGCGACCTTCCCTGCTCGGGCAAAACGAAATGACGCCCGATCTGCGTCGTTCTTCTCAGGAACTGATCGACAATCTGCCGCTCGCCTCAAGCTGGCGCCAGGCTGGCGGCCGCGCCGCTCGACCTTGGCGTTGCCGACAGGCGCTCATCGCGCCAACCCTGACAAAAATTTTTTACGCGATGTCGCCCCATGTTGAAGCTGCGGCAACCGATCGTCGACACGGCCCGCGGCCGTAGCGGCTGATCCTCCTCGCGGTGCCGCTTCTCGTGCTTCGCGATCCGGCGAAAGGGCAGATATGGCCTCCTCCGAGCCTTGAATCCAAGGGTCGAGGCCTTGATCGCGACTCGCGCCGCCTGCTAGTCGCCTCCGCCTTGGTCGGGCCGGACCTTTCGCACCCACGGGATAGCGGGGAGCGCAGGGCTCGAAACATCAATGATAGGAATGGGAGCTATGCTCGATCTGTCATTTACACGCCGGCAAATCCTCGGCTCGGCCTCGCTCCTGACGCTGGCGACAGCAATCCCGGCAGCCTTTCATTGGTCGGGCGCGCGAGCCCCCAACATGTTGGTGTCGGCGGAACGGGCGCCGCCGTTCGGGCTCTGGTCCGGGGCGGTGCTGCTTGATGGCCCGCGGATCGCCCGGCTGCAGGCCATGGCGGAAAATCTCCCCAGATTCTCCGGGGAATTCGTCTTGCGCCTCGATGCGACGGACGATTCCCTGCTCGATGTCGCGGCCCAGCAGGCCGGTGTCCACATTCGGCGCGGCGCGGCGCTGCCCGATGGTTTGGGCATTCGTGCCCATATCTCGTCCACAGGGAGGAGTCTCGCATGAACGGCATTCAGGCACGCGCGCTGATCGCGCTGGGGAGTGCTCTTGTCCTCACGGCCTGCGGCACGAAGACCGACCAGCCCAAGACCGGCGCCGGCGGTGGCCAGAAGGTGACCTATCTCGGCAAGGAGTCGATCCCCAAGGACAAGGCGGAGATGGTCTTCCAGCAGACCTGCATGGCCTGCCATGCGACCGGCGTTGGCCCGGTCATCACCGGCCGCGACCTGCCGCCCGAGGCGATCAAGATGTTCGTGCGCAATGGTAATCGCGCGATGCCGGCCTTCACCGAGGCCATGATCGACAACGAGACGCTCGATCGCGTGGCCCAGATGGTGTCCACATCCAAGGCGCCCGCTCCCCAGCCTGCCCAGTGACCCGGAGGCAAGACCATGACTGACCAGACCCAGCAAGCCCTGCCCCAGGGCGTCTCCGCGCAGCAATTCGAGGCGGCGCTTGCCAAGCTGCGCGGCCTGCTCGGCGCCGATCGCGTGCTCACCAGCGACGAGCAACTCGCTCCCTATTGCAAGGTCATGATGTCCGCGCCGGACGAGGAGCACCGGCCGGGCGCCGCGATCCTCGCGACGACCGTCGAGGAAGTGCAGGGGGTCCTGAAGATCTGCAACGAGTTCAAGACGCCGGTCTGGCCGATCTCGACCGGCCGGAACTTCGGCTATGGCTCGGCCGCGCCCGGCACGCGCGGGCAGATCGTGCTCGACCTCAAGCACATGAACAAGATCATCGAGGTCGACCCGGTGCTGTGCACGGCGCTGGTGGAGCCCGGCGTCACCTATCAGCAGCTGTGGAACTACCTGAAGGAAAACGACATACCGCTCTGGCTGTCCTGCCCGGCACCATCGGCCATTGCCGGGCCGGTGGGCAACACGGTGGACCGGGGCGTGGGCTACACGCCTTATGGCGAGCATTTCATGATGCAATGCGGGATGGAAGTGGTGCTCGCCACGGGCGAGGTGCTGCGTACTGGCATGGGCGGCGTGGAGAAGTCCAACACCTGGCAGGTCTTCAAATGGGGCTACGGCCCCTATCTGGACGGCATCTTCACCCAGTCCAACTATGGCGTGGTGACCAAGATGGGCCTGTGGCTCATGCCCGCGCCGCCGGCCTACAAGCCCTTCTCCATCCGCTATGAATCGACCGACGATATCGAGCTGATCGTGGAGACGCTGCGCCCGCTGCGCATCGCCGGCATCATCCCCAATGCCTTCGTCATCGCGAACGTGATGTGGGAAGCAGCGGCCATCATCCCGCGCAGCAAATATTATGACGGCGATGGCGTCACGCCCCCTTCCGTCCTCGCGGAAATCCAGAAGAAGGAAGGCGTCGGCGCGTGGAATGTCTATGCGGCGCTCTATGGCACGCCCGAGCAGATTGAGGTCAACTGGAACATCATCAAGAGCGCGGTCGAGAAGTCCGGCAAGGGGCGCTTCATCACGGAGGAGGAGGCCGGCAACACCGAGCCCTTCAAATATCGCGCGCAGTTGATGCGCGGCGACATGACGCTGCAGGAGTTCGGCCTTTATCGCTGGCGCGGCGGCGGCGGTTCCATGTGGTTCGCTCCCGTCTCGCAGGCCAAGGGATCCGAGACCAAGGCCCAGATGGAGCTCGCCGAGAGCATCCTCAACGAATATGGGCTGGATTATGTCGGCGAGTTCATCGTTGGCATGCGCGACATGCACCATGTCGTCGACGTGCTGTTCGATCGCAGCAACCCGGAGGAGACCAAGAAGGCGCATGAGTGCTTCGGCAAGCTGCTCGCCGAGTTCGGCAAGCGCGGCTATGCCGTCTATCGCGTCAACACCGGCTTCATGGAGGAAGCTGCCAATCTTTATGGTCCGGTGAAGCGGGAGGTTGATCGCAAGCTGAAGCGTGCGCTCGATCCCAACGGGATTCTGGCGCCAGGCAAATCCGGCATATTCATCTGATCGCTCGCCGGCGGGCGCTCGCATGAACCATCTCTCTGGCCGTCCGGCGACGGTCAGGGGGATTTGGCGAGCGCTCCGCAGGCTGATGTCCGCAGGATCGCGCGGCGGCCGGCCATCGGCGGTGCGCCGTGATGCGCCATGCCTGTCGCCGCGCGCCGCCACCGGCGCCTTTTCGGCGCAAATGCTTGTGCGAAAGCCGCGCATGCAGTTCTATCCAGAGACACGCGTGTCCGGTGAGGCAAGCGTCGAGGCTCGCGGGGTGACCGGGGGGCGGGGGTAGCCCGACTGGCAACCTCCTGCGTCGTCGTCGAACCGCGTCCGGGTTTCGTCGCAAATCGGCTGGACGGCGCAGGGGACTGCCCGGAGGCGAGCCAGAGGGCTTTGGAATGGAGGGAAGCGTTGGGGAGATCTATCGTGCAGGCCGCGATTTTCGCCGCGCTGCTCTGGCTGGTCGCCTTCATCTGCTATGTCACGCCGGACCTGGCGGGCGGGACGTTCAGGCCCGAGAGCATGGTCTATCTCGCATCCTGCGCGGCCGTCGGCTTCGCCCTGTCGATGACCGTTTTCTTTGCCCTGCGCGCCGCTGTCAGTCGGCCGCCCTTCAGCCGCATCTGCCTGGCCGGTGCGACGGTTCCCGGCGCGCTGCTCGTCCATGCCGTGTTCGATACGATCAGTTACGGCTTCATCATGCACACCAGGATCATATTGGGTCCCTCGGCCGCCGTGTCCGGCCAGACCCTGCTTTTCGTGAATAACATGCTGCTCCTCACGCCGGTGCACGTGACCTTTGCCGTCACCATGCTGCTTGGCTTCTCGCTCCGCGCGATCGGCGATCGCGAGCGGCGGCTTTCGGCGGCGCTTCAAGCGGCGCAGGAGGCCCAGCTCTCCGCGCTGCGCCTCCAGATCAATCCCCATTTCCTGTTCAACAGCCTCAATGCTGTGACGGCCCTGGTGGCTGCCGGCCGCAATGGGGAAGCGGAATCGGTTATCTCTCGCTTGGCGGCATTCTTCCGCGCCAGTCTCAGCCAGGCCTCGGCCGGCGGGGTCACGCTGCGCGAGGAGTTCGACATGCTCGCAAGCTATCTCGACATAGAGATGGTGCTGCTGGGCGTGCGCCTGAACGTCATCATCGATCTGC
>JAFKLU010000237.1:0-7095 GCA_017304105.1 Sphingomonadales bacterium | reverse complement strand
CTGCCGCCAGCGCTCGCGCGCGCCATGGTGCCGCATTTTCTTCTGCAGCCGCTGGTGGAAAATGCCGTCAAACATGCGGTCATGCCGAGCGCGCGCCCGGTCACGATCGAGATCCGCGCCCGGCAAGAGGATGGCCTGCTGCTGCTGGAAGTCAGCGATGACGGGACCGCCGGCGGCCAGCGCCAGCGGGGCACGGGCGTCGGCCTCGCCAATGTCCGCGCCAGACTCCAGGCGCTGCACGGCAGAGAGGCCGCATTGAAGGTCGCTGCGAGACCGGATGGTTTCACGGCCTCGATCCGCCTTCCGTTCGACACGCAATATCGACGGATAGCCTCATGACGCGGGTTTTGATCGCGGATGACGAACCCCTCGCGGTCGACCGGCTGCGCGATTGCCTCGCGGGGATCGAGCAGGTGTCGCTCGTCGGCGTTGCGACGCATGGCGATGAAGCGCTGAGCCTCGCGCGTGCGCTTGAGCCAGACCTGCTGCTTCTGGACATCCAGATGCCCAATGCCTGCGGGCTGGAGGTGGCCGAAGCGCTGAAGGGCCTGCCGATCGACATCGTTTTCGTCACGGCATTCTCGGACTGCGCGGCCATTGCGTTCGATCTGGACGCCACCGATTATCTGCTGAAACCGGTCAGTCGCGATCGGCTGGCCGAAGCGATTGTCAGGGCCCGGCGCCGCAGGCAGGCACGGCGCCTGAGCCTCGACGATGCTGTCGCACCGGCGGCGGGGCAAGCCGGCCCGGTTGCGGCTGGCCCCTTTGCCTCGGAATTGTGGGTGCGGCAAAAGGCCGGGCACCGCCGCGTGCCGGTCAGAGATATTCAGCGGATCGAGGCGGACCGCGACTATGCGCTGCTCCACACCGGACTTCGCACCTTCATCCTGCGCGCCACGATGAACGAGCTTGAACAGCGGCTCGATCCGCGAGAACTCCTCCGGGTGCATCGCAGTGCTTTCGTCAGGCCTGATGCTGTCGTCGAAGTCCAAAGTCATCGACGGACATCGCTCAAACTGCAACTGGCCGATGGCGCGGTCGTCGAGGTTGGCGCGAGCTATGCCGATACGGTGCTGGAGGCACTTGGCATCGCACAGCGGCGAACGGACGATTAACCTTCGATTGGGCTCCATCGCATGAGATAGCGGCCCGGTCGCAATCAGACTCCCCTTAGCGGTGCCAGCCGTCATGGCTTCCCGCCTCGTTTGTGGGAGAAAACATCATGAAAATCAGCTTGAAAGTGGCCGTTGCGTCCTTGTCCCTGATCGCGGCCATGCCGTCGCAGGCAACGCTTATCGACTTTAACGGCCTGGCGCGGGATGGTGGCGGGATCCACTATCTGAGCGATCGCTCGCTCACCTTCGGCGACTATAAGTTTACCGCGAAGCACGACCTTGCCAATCCATTCCTCGTCTTTGGCCGCAGCGCCGTGGCCAATGCCGATCCGGGCGGCGCCACCCTCGTCCACCAGTGGGGCGAAACGACGATGACCCTGGCGCGGACCGACGGCGGCTTGTTCGATCTGATCGGCTTCAACTTTGCGGACCTCTTCAACTATGGCGGCCAGAACCAGCAGGAGCTGCTGTTCGAATATGGCAACGGCAAGACGGAGACCCGACTATTCACCACGGATAATCTGGCAGGTTTTCAATATCTCCTGCTTAACCGAACGGGGCTCAGGCAGGTCAGCTTCACGCCGAGGTCGAACGGCTGGTGGCAGATCGACAATGTCAGCGTAGAGGCAGCCGCGGCCGTGCCTGAGCCAGCGACCTGGATGATGCTGATCAGCGGCTTTGCCTTCGCGGGCTTCTGCACGCGGCGGCGCAAGCTTGCCGTCGAATTCGCGCGTTAAGCGCGGGATCGGACCGGCCCCCGGCCCGGAAGGGCCGGGGTAACCGCCCCGGAGGCTGCGCGAAATTCCACCTGCCGCCGATCAGTCCTTATCGAGCGACCGGGCGTCCGCCAGGTGCTTCTCGACGATCGGAGCGATCTCGCCGGCAGCCGTCTTGAGCGATGGCACCGTGCCGTCGGCCGCATATTTGCGGAGGAGGTCGAGGGCGTCCTCGTGGGCGTCGACTTGCTCGTCAATATATTCCTCGTCGAACCTGGCGCCCTTGAGCGCCTTGAGTTTGGCGAGGTCTTCTTCCTGCTCTTTCGTCAGCGTCGCATTGGGCGTGATGGCGGGCTGCGCTGCGCCGGCCGCCTTCTTCACTTTTTCGCTTGAGGCGGTGTGCGCGTCGATCATGGTCCTGGCGAAGGCTTTCACCTGCGCGGATTGCGCGTTCGTCGCGGCGAGCTTTGCGGCCGCGATCTCGAAGGCATCGCTCCTGGCCAGCCTGTCGGCAAATTCCTGGCCCGACGGCGTGGGCATGAGACTCTGCCCGACATTGCCCAGTGCATTGCCTGTCGCCGCGGCCGCATTCTCGATGTCATTCTCGGCCTTGTCGACCTTTTGCTCGGCCTCTCTCTTGGTTTCCGAGTTGCAGGCGGCCACCGCCAGCACGGACAGCGCGATAAGGGATGTTCTCAGGGCTTTCATCCGGGCCTCCATTCCTAAGGGTCTCGGGTGCAACGCCCTTTCCACCCAGTTGTTCCCGATTGGCGGCCGTAGTGGGCTGGCAAGAAAGGCCTTTGTCTTCGCGGCTTCCTGAACGAGAATGACGGCAACGCTGCACTTCATGCGATCCGGAAGGAGAGTGCCATGAGTCGACGCACGCTGGCCACTCGTTCATCTGCGCCTCTGCTGCCTACCGCCTGCCTGCTTGTCCTGTCTTCAACCCTCACCGGGGATCGCGCCGCCGCGTTCGATCCGCCACCGCAGCGCGTGCTGGAGGCGCTCGATCCCACCCGTCTCGCGCGCTCCCTGTGCACGGGGCGCGCCGCCGGCACGGGGCTGCGCCTCCGTCTCGCCGCCGCCGCCGGCTTTGCGCAGGAGCAACTCGGCCTGCCGATCGCGCTGGCCACGGGAGTTCCGGTTTCGACACTGCCGGTGACGACATCGTCAGAGCAAGCGCGGCGTTATTTCGATCAGGGCATGTTGCTCATGTTCGGCTTCAACCATGCAGGCGCGGTCCGCTCCTTTCGCGCCGCGCAAAGGCTGGACCCCGGTTGCGCGCTCTGCTTCTGGGGGGAGGCGCTGGCGCTCGGACCCAATATCAATGCGCCGATGGCACCCGAGGCGCTGGCCCCGGCGCTCGCCGCGCTCGAACGGGCCCGGTCGCTGCGCGCATCGGCGCGTCCCGCCGAACAGGCGCTGATCGACGCGCTCGCCGAGCGCTACAAGGCCGATCCGGCTGCCGACCGCCCCACGCTCGACGCCGCCTTCGCCCGCGCGATGGTGGCGGCGAGCGCCCGCTTCCCCGACAATGACGATCTCGCCATTCTCGCGGCGGAAGCGGTGATCGACACGCGCCCCTGGGACTATTGGGAAGGCGACAACCGCACGCCGAGGCCGGGCATGGACAAGGCCATCGAACTGACTGAGGCCGTGCTGGCGCGCAATCCCGGGCATATCCAGGCCGCGCATGTGTATATTCATCTGATGGAAGCGAGTGACGGCGCCAGGCGGGCGGAACCCGCAGCGGACCGCCTGGCCGCCACCGCGCCGCCGGCCGGCCACCTGCTGCACATGCCCGCGCACATCTATTACCGGCTGGGGCGCTATGCCGACTCCCTGCGGGTCAACATCGCCGCAGTCGAGAATGATCGCGCCTATATTGCGGAGTCGGGAGACGAGGGGCTTTTCCGCTACGGCTATTACCCGCATGACGTGCACTTCATGGTCGCGTCGGCGCAGCTGGCGGGCAACATGAAGGTCGCGGTCAGGGAGGCGAGGGCGCTCTCGCAACTGCTCGATCCGACTGTCGCGACCGATATCGGCTGGATTCAGCTCATCCATGCCGCGCCCTATTTTGCTTTCGCGCAGTTCGCGCCACCGCGCGAGACGCTCGCCCTTGGCGCTTCTCCGCTCCCGTTCGTGCAGGCGATGCGCCACTTCTCGCGGGCCACCGCCTTCGCCCGGATGAAGGACCGGGCCGGCTTCTCGGCTGAGATTGCCGCGATGCGCGCCATCGCCGCCAACAACGATTTCGCCGATCTCACCAGCCAGGCGGTACCGGCGCCCGATCTGCTGCGCCTCGCGCAGGCGGTCGCGCAGGGCAAGATGGCCTATGCCACCCACGACTATGCCGGCGCCGCGGAGCATTATCGCGCGGCGATCGCGATCGGGAAGATGCTGCCCTATAATGAGCCGCCGCTCTGGTTCTACCCGGTCGAACAGTCGCTCGGCGCCGCGCTTTACAAGCTTGGCCGATATGACGAGGCATCCCAGGCGTTCCGCGCCGCGCTCGTCGTCGCGCCCGCCAATGGCTGGGCCCTTTATGGCCTCGCGCAAAGTGAGGAAGCGCGCGGCGACCGCGTGCAGGCGGCGGCGGCGCGGGCGGCGATGCGCAAGCTGTGGCAAGGCGATCCGGCCTGGCTGAGGATGGACCGGCTCTGATCTTCTGAAACTAACCGTCCGCCAGCACGCCGACGGCACGGAGGCATTGACAGGCGGAGGCCGAGCGTCGAGCTAAGGGCGTTTCGGGGCTGAATGAGGCGGCGCGGGTTTGGAAGCGACATTGGAAAGCAAGCGGCCCGCCGCTCGGCAGGGCTATCGCACCTATGCGCTTTACCTGCTGCTCGGCTTCTCGGCGGGCCTGCCCTTCTACATGTTCAACGCGGTGCTTACGCTGCGGCTGGCGCGGCATGGGGTGGACATCGTCCTCATCGGCTATTTCGCGTGGGTGGCGCTGCTGCCCACGTTCAAATTCGCCTGGGCACCGCTGCTCGACCGGTATGACGTGCCGGGATTCTCGCGCTTCTGGGGCCGGCGGCGCGGCTGGATCATGGTCTCGCAGCTCGGCATCTTCCTCTCGATGCTGGCCATGGCGTTCACCTCCAATGACGAGAGCCTGCCGCTGACGGCGCTGTTCGCCATCCTGCTCGCCTTCTGGACGACCACGCTGGAGGTAGCGGCGGATGGCTGGCGTATCGAACTCGCGCCCACCCAAGCGGAGCAGGGGCCGATCGTTGCCGCCAATCTCTGGGGCTATCGCAGCGCCATGGTGGCGGCGGGCAGCGGCGCGGTGCTGGTGGCGGCGTGGGCGGACTGGACCTGGGCCTATCTGGTGATCGCCATCGCGGCCTTCCTGCCCTTCCCCGTGCTCGCGGCAATGCGGCCGGAGGCGGACGCGCGCGGGGGCAGACTGTCCGCGCTGATTGGCGGCATGGGGGCGAGTATCGCCATCGTGCTGTTTTCCTGCGCGGTCACGGCAGCCATCGGCTGGGCCGGGCTGGCGGCGGCACAGGGCGCGGGCATCTCTGCCAAGACCAATATCACGCCGGTGGTGCTGGCGATCTGCCTCGCGCCGTTCGTGCTGCTCACGCTCGCTCTGCCCCGCATCAAGCGGCTGCCGGCGGACGCGCCGGCGCATATGCCGAGCTTCGTGGCGCCTTATGTCGAGATTTTCTGGCGCTATGGCCATGGCGTGCTGGCGGTGCTCGCCTTCGTCTCGCTCTACCGCATGGGTGACGTGCTGACGCTCACCTTGTCGCATCCGCTCTGGAACGCGGCCGGCTACAGCCTGGAGCAGATCGGCGTGGCGGATGGCGTGGTGGCGCTCTCCTCCAGCATGGCGGGCGTGGCGCTGGGCGGCTGGCTCTCGACGCGGCTGTCGCTCAACTGGACGCTCGCCCTCGGCGCGCTGGCGGCGGCGATCGGCAACTGGATCTATGTCTGGCTCTGGCATGTCGAGCCCTCGTCGCTGGTGCTCTACACTGCCGTGGCGGTCGATCAGTTCGGCAACGGGTTCGCGGGCACGGTGTTCGTGGTGTATCTCTCCATGCTGGTCAGCCCCACTTACCCCGGCACGCAATATGCCTTCCTCTCGGGCTTCGCCTTCCTGCTGCCGCGCCTGCTCGCCGGCGCATCGGGCGCGATGCAGACGCAGATTGGCTATGATGGCTTCTTCCTGCTCTCGGGCGGATTGAGCTTCGCGGCGATCTTCCTCCTGCCGGTGATCGCGCGCGTGAAGGGAAGGGTGGCGGCATGACGATGCTTGAGGAAATTTGCGAGGAGGCCTTCGCCCCGGCCGCGCAGGCGGTTGCGAGCGGGCGCATTCCCGGCGCCATGCTGGGATTGGTGAGCGCGCAGGGGCAAAGCGCGGTGCGGCTCGCGGGTGCGGCGGCGATCGAGCCGGAGCGGGAAGCACTGACGCGCGAGCACTGGTTCGATCTCGCCTCGGTCAGCAAGGTGATCGGGACGACGACGATGATCCTGCAACTGGCCGAACAGGGCCGGCTCGATCTCGACCGGCCGCTGACCGACGCCATTCCCGACCTGCGCCAATATGATGTGGCGAATGCCGCCGAGCGCAAGCTCACTTTCCGCGACTGTCTCGCCCATCGCAGCTTCCTGCCTGCCGTCGAGCCGATCTACACTTATGGCGACGATCCGGCGCGGCTGCGGGCCTTCGTGCTGCAGCGCGAGTGGCGGCATGGTCCGCCGGTCTATTCGGACGTCAATTTCATCCTGCTCGGCATCGCCATCGAGCGGATCACCGGGGGACCGCTTTCGGCGTGGCCGCTCGGGCAGGGGCTGTCCTACGGCCCGCCGCCGGGGCCGGCCGTTGCGACGGAGCGCTGCATGTGGCGCGGGCGCATCCTCAAGGGTGAGGTGCATGACGAGAATTGCGCCGCGATGGGGGGAGAAACCGGCCATGCCGGGCTGTTCGGCACCGTGGACGGCGTGCTCGACTTCGCACGCGCCATGCTGGCCGGGACGATGCTCTCGCCAGCAATGATGTGCGAGGTGCGCAGCGCGCAATATGAGCATCGCACCTGCGGCTGGGAGCGCGCCTTTGCGGGCTGGTCGGGCGGGGGCGCCTGCTCGGCCGAGACGATCGGTCATACCGGCTTCACCGGCACGGGCCTGTGGATCGACTTCGAGCGCGGCCTCGCCTGGACGCTGCTCACCAATCGCGTCCATCCCACGCGCCATGCCGATAGCGGGATCTTCACCCTGCGTCCGGCGACGGGGGAGGCGGTGGTGCGGGG